>JAEWBA010000218.1 GCA_023391395.1 Pseudomonadota bacterium | reverse complement strand
CAGCAAGACATCGCGGACAAATTCCCTTACTGGCCCGCCGCGCAGCCACTCGGTCAGCGGCACTGGGAAGCCCATCTTGTCCTTGCGCTCAAGAATGGGAGCGGGCAAGGAGCGCGACAACGCCTCTCTGAATACGTGCTTCGTATTGCCCCCTTCAAACTTGAGCTTTGGCGGCATTGAAGCAACCAACTCGGCAATCCTGGTGTCCAGCAACGGTACCCGCGATTCCAGCGAGACTGCCATGCTGACCCGATCTTCAACTTGCAGCAACGAGGGAAGGAGTGTCTTCAAATCGAACATCGTCATCTTGTTGAAATACGATTTCGTGTTCGGATTATTGAATACGGATTGAAACGTTGCGAATACCTGGGCAGGGTCAATTTGACCGATTGCCTCCGGCGTCAGCACCGCCTTCAAATCCGGGGAACGGTCGATCATTCGGAAATACCGCGCATCCATTGGTTCGAAAAGGCCATCGCGCCAAAAATGCTGCATCAATGGACGATAGTTCTTCAGCAATGGCAGATTCTGGATGACCGACGCCAAGGTGACCACATGGCGGCCTTCTTCCTGCGTCTCAAATATCGCCCCTTTTAACGCCTGCTCCAGATATGCGATTAGATAGCGCGCATAACCGCCAAATATTTCATCCCCCCCTTGCCCTCCGAGCACAACCTTGACGTGCTGCGAGGCCAACTGAGCAACCCGGTATTGGGGAAACAATCCGGGGCCAGCGACAGGTTCGTCCATCGCATAAATCAGTTTCGGAAGATCGTCGACAAATTGTTGGGCAGTAGGCGTTACGATATGTACCGGACAACCGAGTGGCTCAGCCAGCGCACGGGCGTAAGCTGATTCATCATATTGTTCACCCTCGTCGAATCGACCATGAAAGGTGCTGAGCGGCATGCGCAACGCCTGACGCGCAAGCATCGTCACTGCGCTGGAATCAAGCCCTCCGGACAAATATGTGCCAAGCGCAACGTCGCTGCGTAATTGCAGATGAATGCTGTCCTCAAGGAGCCGACGCAATTTGTCAACGAAATAGCCGGCCTCCGTATGCTGCTCATCAACTTGGAAGGAAAGATCCCAATAGCGCGTTTCCTCAACGACAGCGCCGTTGACACCGCGTATGTAAGTACCTGGCTCCAGCTTACGAATGCCTTTGAACAGCGTTTGGCCGCCGAGACAGAATTGGAAAGTCAGATATTCCTGCAAACCTGCCCAGTCCCGGTCCGGGCGCAGGGCGGGGTGTTCGAACAGTGCCTTGATTTCGGACGCGAATGCAACCTGTCCGGGCAATTGAGCCAGGTACAGAGGCTTGATGCCGAACGGATCTCGTGCAAGCAGCCATTCTTTTGAATGGGTGTCTACAAACGCAAACGCGAACATGCCGTTGAGTTTATTCAGTGCCTGGGCACCTTCACGCATCAGCATCCTCAACAGCACTTCGGTATCCGAGAACGTGCTGAAATGCTCGCCTTGCCGGATCAGCTGCTGACGCAATTCGAGATAGTTATAGATCTCGCCGTTGAACACCAGCACATAGCGACCATCTTCAGATTGCATCGGCTGCGCGCCGTGCTCGATATCGATAATCGAAAGCCGGCGGTGGCCAAGTGTAGCGCTTGGGCTTTCAAACAGGCCCTCCCCATCCGGACCCCGATGCGCAAGTCGGCGCATCATACGAGCGACAATATCCCGCCGGGCGGAGGATGCCAAAACCGATCCGGTAATTCCACAGATGCCGCACATCCTTGGACAGCCTCTTAGTTGTTATGATATGAATCCGTGTCACGCAAGATTCCTGCGTCGGCTTTTCCAATTCAGCCAGCGGCCGGACATCGCGATCAGCGCTGGCGAGCCTGCTCGACCAACAGGCGGCGATAGCTGCGCCGCCAGCCTCCCCATGGCCAATGATATAGCACGGTCATTACGATGTAACCAAGCGTGGTAATACTTCCGACCATTTTGCTTACGCTTTGCTTCTGGTCGTAGCGTAGCGTGAAAGGTACCTCCGCAAACCGGGCGCCGAGCAAATTCAATTTGACCAGCTTTTCAAGGGTACACGTGAAACCAAGGCCTTTTAGCTGGATAAAGTTGTTGCCGTAAAAGCCGATCGCTCGTTGCACCAACTCCGCCCGATAAGCGCGAAATCCACAGGAATATTCCTGCATGCCGGGGATGGGGAAAAAGACCTTCATGAAAAGATTCGCACAGCGGCTGATGAATGCGCGATATCCCGACACCCCCATCTGTCCGCCGCCCGGTTGAAAGCGTGAGGCAGTTACTACATCATAGCCTTCATCAATCTTGGCAAGCATGGCCCCGATAAACTGCGGCTCGTGCGTATCGTCACAATCAAGACGAATAATATAATCGCCATGCTTTGCGAGTTCAGCGGCGCGCTCAAACAAGTCGCGCACAGTTTCGCCAAGCCCCCGATTGATCTTGTGGGTAAGGACTTCAATCGGCTGCAGGCGCGCAAAGTCCGCTAGTACCACCGCCGTCCTGTCACGACTTCCATCGTCACACACGATAATGCGGTAGCCGCCGGGATTCTTCGCCAACTCGGTGCCAAGCTTTGGCAGCAGCGCAGGCAGCGAGGCCTCTTCATTGTACGCGGGCAGCAATACAAAAATTGCCGGCGCGGTCATACTGATGTCTGAATACCAGATACGATTCCGGCGGCGATGTCGTTCTGAGTTTTGCTGTCTAGATCCGCATGCATCGGCAAACTCATAACGGTCCGCGCCCTTTCCACCGATACCGGAGCGGAGTCCGAGCGACATAGATGCTCGTATGCGGGTTGCAGATGCATCGGAACCGGATAGTGAATCGCTGTCGGGATACCGGCATCCAACAAGCGTTGCTGCTCCCTCTCGCGATCTTCAACGAATACTGTGTACTGAGCGTACTCGCTGGTCCGGTCAGGGCGGACAGTAACCACCGGCACACTTTGCGCTAGCAATTCATCGTAGCGCGCTGCTACCCGTTGACGCTGCTCCACTTCCCATTCAAAACGGTCCAGTTTTGCAAGGACGATTGCGCATTGAAGCGTGTCCATGCGGCCGCCAACGCCAATCCTTGTGTGTACATAGCGCCTGGATTGCCCATGAACGCGGATCTCGCGCATAGCCTGCGCAATGGCATCGTCGCTGGTGAAGATTGCTCCGCCGTCTCCATAGCAGCCAAGTGGCTTACTCGGAAAAAAACTGGTGCAGCCTATGGTGGAAAGGTTGCAGCTCCGCCTACCCTTGTAAGTTGCACCAAAGCTCTGCGCCGCGTCTTCAATTACAGGAAGTCCATGCTTCGCTGCGATCGCATTGATTTCATCCATATCGGCTGGTTGCCCATACAGCGAGACAGGGAGGATCGCCTTGGTCTTCGGGGTGATCTTCTGCTCGATCAGTCTTGCATCGATGTTGCAGGTATCGGGTTCAACGTCAACAAAAACAGGTATGGCGCCGAGCAATACAATAACTTCCGCAGTTGCGATAAAGCTGAAAGGGGTAGTAATTACTTCATCGCCAGGCTTAATGCCCAAAGCCATCAGGGAAATCAACAGGGCCTCCGTCCCGGACGCCACGGTGATGCAATGCTTGGCACCCGTATAGGCTTCCAGCCGCTCTTCCAGCTCCCGCACCTCCGGCCCCATGATGTACTGCCCATGGTCCAGCACCCGCTGGATTCTTTGGTTAATGGAATCCTTGAGGGCAGCGTACTGCGTCTTCAGGTCAATAAAGTCAATCTTGTTCGTCATAGAGCCACACAGCTGGATTCATCGATTCGATAACTGGCACCGCAGTCGCAGCGCACTTCTCCCTTGCCCTTGAGTTGGACGCCGCACTTGCACATCCAGCCGGCGCGCCGGGCCGGCACGCCGACCATCAGGGAAAAGGGGGCGACATCACGGTTGACGACTGCCCCGGCACCAATAAATGCATATTCGCCGACAGTCACGCCGCACACGATGGTGCAATTGGCGCCAAGCGTCGCCCCGCGCCGCACCACGGTTTGGCGATATTCGTCCTTACGCGTGATGGCCGAACGCGGGTTGTAGACGTTCGTAAACACCATGCTTGGCCCGCAAAACACGTCATCCTCGAGCCGCACCGCGTCGTAGACCGACACATTGTTTTGGATCTTGACGTTGTTGCCGATGACCACGTCGTTGCCCACGAAGACGTTTTGCCCCAGCGAACAGCCGTTGCCGATGCGTGCTCCCCCGCAGACGTGGACCCAATGCCACACGCGCGTCCCATCACCGATGTGTGCGCCTTCGTCGACAATGGCCGACGGATGAATGGTCGCCGCCATATCAGTATTCCAAGGGCAAGGCGATCCGCTTGCCATCCCGCGCCGACAGGTAGGTCGCGATGAGGATTTCCAGCGACTTCAAGCCTTCGCGCCCGTCGGTTTCCGGTTCCGCCTCGCCGCGCAACACCTTGATCACATTGTCGTAGTACAGGGGATGGCCGAAACCGTAGACCGAAGTGGTCTGGTAGCTGGCTTCCTTGACCTTCTCGTCGTCGGCGTCAGGCTCGGCGAACTCCCAGTGCTGGATTTCATTGACGGCCACACCGCCCACGCGCACCGTGCCCTTCTCGCCGAGAATGGTGATGCTGCCTTCCAGGTTCTTCGGGTAGGTCAGCATGGTGACGTTCATCGAACCCAGCGCGCCGTTGCGCCAGCGCAGGCTGATGACGCCGGTATCTTCCACCTCGATATCCCGCTCCAGGGTCGCCGTGTAGGCATGCAGGCTTTCCACCGGGCCGATCAGCCAATCGATCAAGTCGACGTAGTGGCTTGCCTGGTTCATGAAGGCGCCACCGTCGAATTCCCAGGTACCGCGCCACGCCGCACTGTCGTAATACTCTTGCGGCCGCGTCCAGAAGACGTTCAGATTGACCATGTAAATACGGCCGAAACGCTTCTTCTCGACGGCGCTTTTCAACAATTGCAGGGTGGCGTTGCGGCGATTCTGCTTGACCACGAACAGGCGCACGCCCGCCGCATCACATGCCGCCACCATGCGCTTGCCATCTTCCCAGCGGGTCGCCATCGGCTTTTCGGTGATGACATGGCGGCCAGCTTCCGCCACTTGGATGGTCTGCTCGGGGTGCAAACCCGAAGGCGTGGTGAGGATGAAGGCATCCGCCTCGCATTTGGCCAGCATTTCGGTCAGGCTGGCATAGGGCATCGCCCCGGTAGCCTCTGCAGCTTCCTCCAGCGCCTTGGGATCGATGTCGCACACGCCCACCAGTTCTGCCCGGTCGGCATGCTGCTTGATGGCGCCAAAATGATTCTTGGCGATGCGACCGCAGCCAACCAGGGCCAAGCGGATTTTTCGGTCAACGATGGGAGGAGGAAACTGACGCATGGGGGAATTCCGGATTAGGCTTTGACAACGTTGGGCAGGGGCTCGAGGTAGACGCCGCGGGTATCGATGACGAGCTTGGCGTGCTTCTGGATCAACTCGTAATCGAAAGCCTTGTGGTTGGTTGCCAGCAGCAACACATCGTAGGAAGCAATCGACTCGGCCGTCAACGGCACGCTCTTGAGATCGAAATGGTGCTCGCGCATCTTGGGGAAAACCGGGACATGCGGGTCCGAGTACGCGACTTCGGCGCCCTTGTCACGCAGGATCTCCATCAGTTCGACCGAGGGCGACTCGCGCATGTCATCCACATCCTTCTTGTAGGCGATGCCGAGCACCAGCACCTTGCTGCCCTTGATGGCGCGCGAGCGGTCATTGAGCGCATCGGCCAGCTTGCTGACCACCCAGTGCGGCATGTCGCTGTTGATCTCGCCCGCCAGCTCGATGAAGCGCGTATGCAACCCGTATTCGCGCGCCTTCCAGGTCAAGTAGAAAGGATCGATCGGAATGCAGTGGCCGCCCAAGCCAGGACCGGGATAGTAGGCGGTGAAGCCAAACGGCTTGGTCGCCGCAGCGCGGATCACTTCATGGATATCGATCCCCATCCGGTCGGCGATGACCTTCATTTCATTGACCAGACCGATGTTCACGGCGCGATGGATGTTTTCGAGTAACTTGGTCAATTCGGCGGCCCGGGTCGAGCTGACCGGAACGACCTTGTCGATTGCCGCACTGTAGAGTGCGAGGCCCGCCTGCTGGCAAGCAGGCGTGGTACCGCCACACACCTTCGGTATGGTGCGCGTCTCGAAATTCGGATTGCCCGGATCTTCCCGCTCCGGCGAATACACGAGGAAGACATCCTCGCCCACCTTGAAGCCGCGCGACTCCAGGCGCGGCTTGAGCTCTTCATCAGTGGTGCCAGGGTAAGTCGTGCTTTCCAGCGACATGATCTGCCCGGCCCGCATGTGTGGCACCAGGGAGTCGGTGGTGTTCAGAACAAAACTGAGATCAGGCTCGCGATAAGCATTCAGCGGCGTGGGAACGCAAATGATCAAGGCGTCGGGTTCGCCGGCACGCGAAAAATCGGTCGTGGCTTCAAAGCCCTTGGCCCGTGCCGCCTCAATCGCCTGGGCGGGAATGTGCTCGATATAGCTTTGCCCTTCGTTCAGGCGATTGACCTTGTCCGCATCGATATCGATGCCCAACACGCGAAAGCCCACATCAACATAGCGCAGCATCAGGGGCAAGCCCACGTAACCCAAACCCACAATGCCGATCAGTGCAGACTTGTTGTTTAATTTTTGAATAAGTGTTTGTTGGTTCAAATCCGATGAGGTAGGCATCTGTGTCGGGAGTGAAATTTTGAGAACTCAAGATTCTACAACGGCAGCTTATTGATACATAGGTTTTGTATTTCAATACGTAAGTATTTCGTCCTGAAAAAGACACTCCTGGGCCGACACTTGCCAGTATTGCAATTTTTTACCAAAAGTATGGGCCCAGCGCTCGCAATTTAGCACCGAATTAAGCGGGCGCTTCACGTCCACATTCTCTTTGGGAGTACCAATCGGGAGTAAAGCTGTACATGTACCAGTCAACTCCAAAGCAAGGCGCGCAAAGCCGTACCACGTTGTACAACCTTGAGCGGTCAAGTGATAAATCCCGGAGAGTTCCTTAGGCCATAGTTGCCCAGAGGAAGCGATGCTGCCTTTACTAATACCTTGTAAGGCGTCTTTTGTGGCAAGCACAACTGTGCGACACCAAGTCGGCGCGCCAAACTGGTCATTGACCACTTCTAATGTTTCCTTTTCTCTTGCCAAGCGCAGAATGGTCAACAAGAAATTATTTCCACGCATTCCATAAATCCAGCTCGTTCGTATTATCCAGTGAGGGATGCCCGAGTCCGCGATTGCTCTTTCCCCCTCCAACTTGCTTCTTCCATAGTGGTTTATCGGACAAGGGATATCGCCTTCCAAATAAGGTGTCGACTTAGTACCGTCGAATACGTAATCCGTGGAATAGTGGATGATCGATGCACCTAAGCGCTTAGCCTCTTCCGCCATCACTGCCGGCGCAACGGCGTTGACTTGCATAGCCGCAGCCGGATCCAGTTCGGCACTCCGGACGTCGGTATATGCAGCCGCATTGACGATCAGATCCGGCTTCACCATGCGAATCACCTCTCGTACTTGCGCAGTATCCGTTAAGTCCATTTGTCGACGGTCCGGCGCGAAAACCTCACCGACGCTAATGAGGCTCCTTTCCAGCTCATAGCCGATCTGCCCGGTTTTCCCTGTAAGAAGGATTCTCACGCAAACACCTCCGCATCTCTAAGCGCACTTGCAGACCGGTCCTTTTGCGAAAGACGCGGGACATCCGACCATGGCCAACTGATGCCGAGCATGGGGTCGTCCCATGCTATGCAACGCTCATGCTTCGGCGCCCAATAATCGGTCACCTTGTACAACACATCCGCCGTTTCGCTCAGCGTCAGAAAGCCATGCGCAAATCCGGCAGGAATCCAGGCCTGCAGATTGTTGTCTGCAGAGAGCGTGACGCCTACCCACTTGCCAAACGTCGGCGAAGACTTTCGAATATCGACCGCCACGTCGAACACCTCGCCGGAAATGACGCGCACGAGTTTGCCTTGTGGCTTGCAGACCTGATAGTGCAAGCCGCGTAATACCCCTCGTTTCGATCTCGTATGGTTATCCTGCACAAAGCGCAGATTTTCGGATAGTCCGGTCAATTCCAGGAAGCGGCGCTCGTTGAAGCTTTCGTAGAAAAAGCCGCGCTCGTCTTCAAAAACCTGCGGTTCCAGCAACAGCAGGTCTGGGATAGCGGTGGGGAGGATCTTCACGCTAAAACACCCGATCTTTTAGAACACGCAGCAGGTAATCGCCATAGCCGCTGTTTGCGTAAGCTTGCGCCAAGCGCTCCAATTGGGAGGCGTCGATATATCCCTTGCGGAACGCCACTTCTTCGGGGCACGCGATTTTCAAGCCTTGTCGCTTCTCTATGGCGGCGACAAACTGCGTTGCCTCAAGTAGCGCCTCATGCGTACCGGTATCCAGCCAGGCCATGCCGCGCCCGAACACTTCAACCG
>JAEWBA010000162.1 GCA_023391395.1 Pseudomonadota bacterium | reverse complement strand
TTTATGGCCAGGTGTACTACCGGTTCGGCGCGATCGCTACCAGGCAGTTCGCGTACCTGTACAAAAATGGCGGGTACGCGTCTCATAAAGAAGTTGGAACGACCACCACCGAGCAGGCTTCTGTGGTCGATGCCACGCTGCCGACCACCGCAGTGCAGGGTGACTATTACGATCTACGAGGCTTTCAGAACTCGGGCGGAGACAAGATCATCAATGGTGCAGGCGTCTGCTTCCTTGAAGTGCAGGAAATGAATGTCTGGTAGGGAGAGAAAATGAGCTTAGCGACAACGATTCAATACATGTATCCGGCTGCGATTCCCTTGATCGATTATGAGATCAGGGACGAAGGCGCCGGCGCTTTCATCGGTTTCTGGAACATCGAAAAGCTGGGGCGGGAGCCGACCGACGCGGCATTGGTTGCGGCTTCGGGTGCGGCGGCGCTTGCCGCGGCCAAATTTGGAAAGCTGAAAGACATCAATGAAAAGTGCGTCAAGCTCATGGCGCAAATCCGGGATGGTTACCCAGCCGACGAGATCCACTCCTGGCCGAAGCAGGAGACCGAGGCACGTGCTTACCTCGCCGACAACACTGCTTCGGTGCCTTTACTGACCGCATTGGCCGCCGCCCGCGGTATCGATCTGGCGGACCTTGTCCAACGGGTCATTCTCAAGGCCGACCAGTTTGCCGAGGCATCCGGGCTGATCATCGGCGCCAGGCAGAAATGCGAGGACGCGCTGGAAGCAGCGAAAACCGTCGAGGAAGTCGAGGCCGTTGTCTGGCCGGAATAGCCGGAAGCAAACCGAGAAACCAGCCGCCTCCGGGCGGTTTTTTATTGCCTCAATAAGGAAGCCATGGACATGGAACCAACAGCATCGAGCGCAGCGAAGGAACCGCAATGAGCATGACCCAGCAAACCACGGAAGGAGCCGCAGTCATGGGCAAACTAGCGACAGTGGCGACCTATGGCGGCGCGGGCGGCGCAATTGCCTCCGGGTTGTCGAGCGAAACCGTGTTCGGCCTGACGACGAGCGAATGGACCGTCGTCGGTGTCATCGGCGGCATGATCATTGGCGTGCTCGGCCTGCTGGTGAATGCCTATTTCAAGCGCCAGCACTTGCTGATCGCAATGCGGACCGCGAAGGCGGACCCGGATGAATAGGGTTCGCATCACTGTCGCGGCGCTGTCACTATCCGCAGCCGGCCTGGTCGGTATTGCGGTTAGCGAGAACTATGAGCCTGTAGCCAAGCCGCCCATTCCGGGCGACAAGTGCACGCTCGGCTTCGGCGAAACAGATGGCGTGAAGTGCGGACAGACAACGACGCCGGTGCGGGCCTTAATCCAACTCGGCAAGAGCGCCACCCGGTACGAGCGGGGCGTCAGAGCTTGCGTCACGGTTCCGCTGTATCAGCATGAGTTTGATGCGTATGTCAGCTTTTCCTACAACCTTGGCGTCGGCAATTTCTGTGGCGCAGATTTCGTCGAGCGCTTGAATGCCGGCGACTACGAGGGTGCTTGCCGGGGCATGGCGACCCACCCGAACGGCAAGCCGGCCTGGTCGAGCTTCCAGGGAAAGTACAAGCAAGGCTTGCAGAACCGCCGCATCCGCGAGCGGGATTACTGCCTTGGGTTAAGGGAGACGCTACATGATTAAGGCCATCGCCATTGCCGTCATCGCTGCGGCCGTCGCCGGCCTCATTGGCGCGATCGCTTACGGCTTCGATCAGCGCGGGTACCAACGTGCGGAAGCCAAGTGGCTGGCCAAGGAGGTCGCGCGTAAGGATGCCGAGATGATCGCCATTCACGACCGCCTTGCCGAAAACGAGCAGATCAAGGCCCAGCATGAACTCGACAAGCAACGACTCAAGAAAGGATACGCCGATGAAATCGCTCTCTCCCGCGCTCGTAGCGCTGCTGCTCCTGGGCTGCGCGTCGGCACCGCCATCTGCCCCGAACTTGCCGCCCAAGCCCAAGCCGATGGCACCGGCGGAAGCGATGGTGGAGGTGCCGCACCCCGGCTGGTTCCGCCAGCAGTTGACGCGGATTTTAGAGCGCTCGAACTGAGGGTCGAGGAGATTTTTGCCGGGTGTCGCGTGGCGCAGAAGTTCATCGCCGACAACGGGATGGCGCCGTGATCTACCTTCTTCTGTTTCCCGAATTCTGGCAAGCCTATTGGAGGGCTGTATGGCAGATATCGCCGACCGCGCCGACCTCGAAACCGAATCCGCGCTAGCCGAGGCCCGCTGGCAGGCCGCGCGCACACCGGCCCTGCGCCCGAAAGGCCTGTGCCACTTCTGCGACGAGCCTGTCGCACCAGCCCTGTTGTTCTGCGAGAAAGCCTGCCAGGAAGATTTCGAGCTGGAGGAAGAGGCGCTCAAAAGGGTGGGGCGGCGCGGGCAGTAGCTTCTGCGTCCCCGCTACTCGCTCACCGGCTCAATCAGCTGGCGACTGTCGTGCTGGGTGCTGTTGACGTCGGTACTGACTCGATACCACTCGAAGGCATCCGGAGGCAGTGAGCAGGCGCGCGCCAGCTCCTCGGCCCGCTCGGCCGGCTGGGAATTGTCCATCCAGATCCGGGCATCCTCTGGCGAGAACACCACCGGCCGGCGATCGTGCACGTCCACCATGCCGGCGTCGGACTGCTCTGTGACGATTACGAACCCCGTGCCGGGCTTCTTTTCAGTGTACGGGCGCCAGTTCGTCAGGGCAGCGAGAAACATAGGGCGGTCGGACTTCAGTCGGATATACCAGGGCTGCTTGTGCCCTTTCTCACCCGTCCACTCATACCAGCCGTCAGCGGGCACAATGACACGCCCAGTCTGCATTAAGCCGCGATAGTAGGGTTTTGACACCGCGCTTTCGAGGCGTGCATTAATCTGCTCGGGGAAGCCCTTTTCGATGGCCCATTCTGGCCGATAGCCCCAATGCACTGTATCGATGCTTTCCTTGCCTTCGTGGAGCGTGTGCATCAGCCAGGGCCAGGTGCCAGGCGCTACGTTGTAGTCAGGGACGCGGTCGCCTAGCCACTTGAGGTAGTCAGCAG
>JAEWBA010000124.1 GCA_023391395.1 Pseudomonadota bacterium | reverse complement strand
CTGCTGACTTCGTACGCCATCGCCGATGGCCAGCGCATCCCCAATCGAACCACCCCGCCCGTAGGAGAAATCGCATGAAAGGCCTGTATCTGGTGACGCCGGACTGGGACGATACGCAACGACTTTTGGATGTCACCGAAGCGGGCCTGCGCGGCGGCGCGGTCCTGGTGCAATACCGGCACAAGACGGCCGACGCGGCCTTGCGCCGCGAGCAGGCGGCGGCCCTGCAGGCGCTGTGCCGCCGTCACGGCGTTCCTTTCATCGTCAATGATTTCCTGGACCTCTGCCAGGAACTGGACGCGGACGGCCTGCATGTGGGCGGTACCGATACGGCGGTGGCGGAAGTGCGCGCGGCTCTCGGTCCGGACAAGATCGTCGGTGCTTCCTGTTACGGCAGCCTGGAACTGGCGCGCGCCGCCTGGCGCAGCGGGGCCAGTTACATCGCCTTCGGCGGCTTCTATCCCTCGCGCGTAAAAAAATATGAAGTCAGCACGCCGCCGGAGATCGTGGCGCAGGCCGGGCAGGACATTCCCTTGCCGCGCGTCGTCATCGGCGGCATGACCCATGCAAATGCCGCCCCGCTGGTGGGGCAGGGCGCCGAATTGGTTGCGGTCATCAGCGCTGTGTACATGAGCGGGGATCCGGAACAGGCGGCGCGAGGTTTTGCGCGGCTGTACGCCGCTTGAGTCGCCCGCTGCAAGTGTTCCCTTGATACGCAGCCCAGCCTGAGCCCGGCCCGCAAGATTATGCGTGTCGGCAAGGCCGGCGCGTCTTGCCGAGCTTGGGCATAATGCCGTCCGGCGGCAGCGCCAGCAGAGCCGCCGGACGCCCCCATCCGTCTATCACCAAATCCGCTATTCATGCCCACATTTCCGACCCGGACCTCAGACCGGATGACAAGCCATGGACGCAACTGTTGAGCGTGTCCGCGGTGGCGGACTGATTCTTCTCCTCGGCGCGCTGGTGGCCTTCGGTCCGCTCGCCATCGACCTTTACCTGCCGGCGTTGCCGGCGATCGCAGAAGGCTTGTCGGCCTCGCCGCGTGCGGTCCAGTTCTCGGTGACCGTGTTCCTGGCCGGTTTCTCGCTGGGCATGCTGTTCTACGGGCCGATTTCGGACCGCTTCGGACGACGCCGGGTCATGCTGGGCGGCATCGCACTCTTCGCGCTCGCCAGCCTCGCCTGCATGCTGGCGACCGATGTCCGCCAATTGATCCTTGCCCGCTTCGTTCAAGCCCTGGGCGGCGGCGCCGCTGCGGTACTGGCGCGCGCCGTGGTGCGCGATGTCTATGCCGGCAACGAAGCGATCAGCACGCTTTCCCTGATGGCCATGGTGACGGCGGTCGCGCCGCTGATGGCACCCCTTCTGGGCAGTGCCTTGCTGAGTGTCTTTGGATGGCGCGGCACCTTCGCCGCCTTGCTGCTATGGGGAGCGCTCAGCCTGGCGGTGGTATGGGCGCGCCTTCCGGAAACCCTGTCGGCTGAACGGCGTGGGCAGTTGCCGCTGGGCCGCGCATTCGCTGCCTATGGCCGCCTGCTCTCCGATCCTACCGCGCTCGGGCTGCTGCTGGCGGGCGGCATGTCGTTTGCCGGCATGTTTGCCTACATCACGGCCGGCGCTTTCTATTTCATCGACTTGAACGGCTTTTCCCCGGCTGGCTTTGGCGTAGTGTTTGCCGTCAATGCGCTCGGCATCTTCGCCGCCAACTTTGCCAACAGCCGCCTTTCCTTGCGTTATGGTCCCGCTGCAATGGCCGGCGTCGGTATCGGATGCGGACTGGCGGGATCGCTGCTGGTGCTGGCGTCGATGGCCTTGGGCATTGGCTTGTACGGGGTCATCGCCGGCCTGTTCGTCACGGTGTCCATGACCGGTCTGCTCGGGGCCAACTGTGTCGGCCTCCTGATGGCGCGCTACCCGCACAATGCGGGGGCCGCCGCTGCTCTGTTCGGCGCCAGCCAGTTTGGATTGGGCATGCTGGCCAGTGCGGGCGTAAGCTACTTCCATGACGGCAGCGGCTGGCCCATGGTGTTGGCCATCGTCCTGGCTTCGTCGGTATCGGTGCTGGGCTATTGGTTGTTCCGGCGCAGCGGCATTGACGATTAAGGCATTCTGCCTCGCGCCGCGGGCGCAGAATAGGGCTCTCTCTTGCTTTCGAGGGCGGGTCGGCTGCCAGGTTTTCCAAAGCCGCCAAAGGCAAGATGCCATCATGGAGGAGCGTCGGACATGATCGATCTGAATGCCTATTTCGAACGCATCGGCTACAGTGGGCCGCACGAACCGACGCTGGCGCTGCTGCAAGCGATCTGTGCGCTGCAGCCGGCTGCCATCGCCTATGAGAATCTCGATCCTTTCCTCGGCTGCGCGCCGGACCTGTCGCCGCCCGCCTTGCAGGAAAAGCTGGTCGCGCGCGGCCGCGGCGGCTATTGCTTCGAGCTGAATCTGCTGCTGCACGATGTCCTGTTGGCGCTGGGCATGCGGGTCCTGCCGCTGCTGGCGCGCGTGGTATGGAT
>JAEWBA010000101.1 GCA_023391395.1 Pseudomonadota bacterium | reverse complement strand
GCCTTGGGGGGAACATCCTGCAAGGTACCGACGAGGCTGGCCGGCAAACCCCAGTGCTGTGCCGCCAGCCGGCCGATCTCATCCAGCCCAAGGCCAAGGACCTCGCGGGCGATTTCCTCTTCGCTGCCCTCGCCCTCGGCACAGCGTTCCTGCACCGCTTGCCAGCGGTCTGACAGGTAGAAGGTCACCATCATTCGTCCCAGCGAGTGCAGCATCGCGCAGACCACCGCCTCTTCCGCATCGCGCGTGCTCGCCGACGAAGCGAATTGACGGGCGATATGGCCGGCCAGCACCGCCTTTTCCATTTCGGCACGGGCCCCGGCCGACTCCGAAGACGCCGCGGACAAGCCATCGACCAGCTTCAACCCAAGGGCGAGATGGCCGATCGCTTCCGTCCCGAGCACGATCACGGCCTTGGATACGGTGCTGATGCTTTGACCGAAGACGGAATACATGGCGCTGTTGGCCAGGCGCAGCACCTTATGCGTCAGCGCCGGATCCGACAGCACGGTCTTGGTCATGTTGAATTCGCGGTCGTCCTCGCCGCGCATGGCGCCAAGAATGGCGCCGACGACCTTGGAAAAGCCCGGCAAATCGCCGCGCTGGCGCACGCGCGTCCACAGCAATGCCATGGTCTGGTCGGCGCTTGCTGTCTCGCTGACAAAGGTATTCATGAGTGGATTCTCACTGCAGCGTGGCCGACGGCAGCGGGAGCTCCGCGTCCGTCTGCAGCACCTTGATGACGTCTTCCGGCAAGAGCGGGCGGCCGGTGAGATAGCCCTGCACCAGCCCGCATCCGTGTTCGGCCAGGAATTGCAGCTGCTCCTCGTTCTCCACGCCCTCTGCGATGGTGCTGAGGCTCAAATGGCTGGCCAGGCTCAGGACGACGTTGCAGATGGCGATATCCTTCAGCGAGCCGGGCAGATCCTTGATGAATACGCGGTCGATCTTCAATGCCGCAATCGGGAAGCGCTTGAGGTAGGCAAGCGACGAATAGCCGGTACCGAAGTCATCGATCGCGATGCGTACATTGCGGGCCGCCATGGCCGACAACAAAGCCTCGGCATGCTCGGGGTCCGACATCAGGATGCCTTCGGTGATCTCGAGCAGGAGTTGCTGCCCTTCCAGGCCGGACAATTTCATCGCCTCGTCGATGATGTCGAGGAACTGGTCGTTGCGGAATTGACGTGGGCTGACGTTGACCGATACGTACAAGGGCCGGCCCGCCACTTCCTCGAAGCGCTTGATTTGCACACAAGCCGACTTCAGCGCCCAGGCGCCGAGCAGATTGATCAATCCATTGCTTTCCGCCATGGGGATGAACTGGGCCGGCGGCACCATACCTTCCCCCGGCCGTTCCCAGCGCATCAGCGCTTCAAAGCCAACCACACGCCGGCTGCGCACATCGACGATGGGCTGGTAATGCAGCAGGAATTCGCCATCGCGCACCGCCTGGAACATGGCGGCCTCCATTGACACGTCGTGCTCCGGGTGCGTGAACTTATCCTGACTGTAGATTACGCAGCGCGCCTTGCCGGTTTCCTTGGCGCGGTACATCGCGGAATCGGCATGCGCCAGCAATTTGACGTCGGTATCGCCATGCTCGGGAAAGGTAGCCGCGCCGATCGAAGTGCCCACATACAAGGTATGCCCTTGGATTTCGAAGGGGAGCTGCATGGTCGAGATCATTCGCCTTGCGATGGTTTGGATTTCGGCTTCGTTGACCGCACCGGGCAGGACGGCGACGAATTCATCGCCGCCCAGTCGTGCCAATGTGTCGACATCGCGCAAGGTATCGGACAAGCGCATGGCCGCCACGCGCAGCAAGCCGTCGCCGACCGGATGGCCCAACGCATCGTTGACCTTCTTGAAGCCGTCCAGGTCGAGCACCAGCACCGAAAAGCCTTTGCCGGTGCGACGTGCCTGGGCAATCGCCATGCGTATGCGGTCAGTCAGCAGCGAGCGATTCGGCAAGCCGGTAAGCGCATCATGCGTCGCCATGTGGCGCAAGCGCTCCTCGGTCGCCTGCTGGCTCGATATGTCCCGCCCCACGGCCAGCAACTCCATGTCGCCCTGTGCATTGGGATAGGCGCTGATTTGCAGTTCCACCCATAGCGCGGCGGCCAGGGTCTTGACGCGCACGTTGACGCGCGAAGGATGTCCGGATTCGATGGCTTGAGCGGCTGCGGCATTGACCGCCACATGATCGGCAGTCGCGACCCAATCCCGCAGCGACTGGCCGACGAGGGTCCCGCCAGGATTGATCAAGGCAGTGGCGCGCTGGCTTGCATACAGCACTTCGCCTTTCGGAGTCAGACGAAACACGGCGTCGCCTGCGGCTTCCAGCAGACTGGTCAACTGCGCTTGGGCGGTGTCTGGCCTATCGCGGCGGATTGAAAACATGATTGAGGAAGCTGTTTGAGGTATGCAGGCTTCGCCACGCGACGAAAGATTGCATTCTCACAATAGTAACAAATTAAGGCAGAAAAATTGGCCGCTTCGGCAAATCTTTCAGGGGAAAAAGAAGACGGTGTGGCGGATTTTCCAAAAAAGAAAACCCCGCTCAGCGGGGTTTTCTCGGTCAAAGCGAATCGCCTTGCTCAGAACGGGATATCGTCATCCATATCATTGAAGCTGGGCGCCGGCTTGCTGGCTGCAGGACGCCCACCGCCGCTTGCCGGACGGGACGGCGGCGCACCGTAGTCGTCGCCGGCCGGAGCGCCACCTGCGCCTTGACGGCTACCCAGCATTTGCATGGCATCGGCGATGATGTCGGTGGCGTATTTTTCGACGCCATCCTTGTCGGTGTACTTGCGGGTGCGCAGCTTGCCTTCGACATAGACCTGAGAGCCCTTCTTCAAGTACTGGCCGGCAACTTCTGCCAGCCTTCCGAAGAAGGAAATGCGGTGCCACTCGGTGGCTTCCTTTTGCTCGCCGGTAGCCCTGTCCTTCCACTTGTCCGTGGTCGCCACCGTGATATTGGTAATTGCGTCGCCGCTGGGCATGTAGCGGGTTTCCGGATCGCGCCCCAGGTTGCCGACGATAATGACTTTATTGACCGATGCCATGACTGATTCTCCTATTAAGCTGCGGCCGTCGGCATGGAAGCACGGCGCGGTAAATTTTTCATGCCGGTGGCGATTATAAGCCACACAAATGTCATGCAGGCCCCCAAAGCAAACACGGCCGGCGACCCGCCATGCTGCTGCAACCAACCGCCCACCGCGCCACCGCAAAAAAGGCCCAAGGCCTGCAAGGTATTGTAGACGCCCAAGGCCGCCCCTTTGGCGGCAGGCGGCGCCATGCGCGACACCAGGGATGGCTGACTCGCCTCCAGGATATTGAAGGCAACGAAAAACGCCAGAAGCAGCCCCACCAAAACCGACCAATGCATTTCGGCATTCCCGGTGAATGTCCAAAGTCCTAGCTGCACCAGCAGCATCAGGGCGATGGCGCCTATGAATACCGGCTTCATCTTCCCCCGGCGCTCGCCTGCGAATACGGGAGGCAGCATGAACAGGATGGAAGCCAGCACCACGGGGAGATAGATTTTCCAGTGGGCGGCAAGCGGAATCCCGGCGCGCTCCACCAAGGTTGCCGGAACGACAACGAACATCGCCATTTGCGTCATGTGCAGGACAAACACGCCAAAATCGAGACGCAGGAGTTCGCCGTTCTTCAATACCTCGCGAAAAGGAACCCGCGGCGCCACCTGCACCGGCGCCGGCGGAACGACGAAGACCACTACGAGAATGGCGACCAGCGAGAGGATTCCCGTCAGAGCGAAGATGCCGCCCATGCCGATGAGCTGATACAGAAGCGGAGCGGCCACCAGCGAAATGACGAAGCTCAGGCCGATGGAGCCTCCCACCATGGCCATGGCCTTGGTGCGGTGTTCTTCACGCGTCGAATCGGCAATGAAGGCGGTGACGGCGGCCGAGATGGCGCCTGCCCCTTGGATGGCGCGGCCGACGATGACCCACAGGATGTCGCTTGCAGCCGCGGCAATAAAAGAACCGAGCGCGAACAGGACAAGACCGATAATGATGATCTTTTTTCGCCCGTAGCGATCCGAAGCGGCGCCATAAGGAATCTGGCCGAAGGCCTGTGTCAATCCGTAAATACCCATGGCCAATCCGACCAGGGTCGCGTTTTGGCCGCCCGGCATGGATTGCGCATGGGCGGCAAAGACGGGCAGGATCAGGAACATCCCCAGCATGCGCAATGCGAAGATGGAAGCCAGCGAAAGGCTGGCGCGCACTTCTAGGGGCGTCATGCGGGCGCTGGAATCAGCGACGGCTTGAGATGGCATGAGGACTTGACAAGGGGGCAAATATGCCCGAGACGACGGACTTCAAAAGCCGCTATAGTAGCAGGTTGGCCCATATCAAGCCTTCTCCCGAACTGCATTACAAGTTCTCGCCGGACATTTCATGGAAGAAATCCGAATTCGCGGTGCACGTACGCACAATCTCAAGAACATCAATCTGGAATTGCCTCGCAACAAGCTGATCGTCATCACCGGCTTGTCGGGCTCCGGCAAGTCATCGCTGGCCTTCGACACCCTATATGCCGAAGGCCAGCGACGCTACGTCGAATCGCTCTCGGCTTACGCCAGACAATTCCTGCAACTGATGGAAAAGCCGGACGTCGACCTGATCGAAGGTCTGTCGCCGGCCATTTCGATCGAACAGAAAGCCACTTCCCATAATCCCCGCTCGACCGTGGGGACCGTGACGGAAATCCACGATTACCTGCGTCTCCTGTATGCGCGGGTCGGCACGCCCTACTGTCCTAACCACCCGGAAAACGCCCTGGCGGCGCAATCGGTTTCGCAGATGGTAGATGCCGTGCTTGCCATGCCGGAAGACACCAAGCTGATGATCCTGGCGCCGGTGGTGGCCAACCGCAAGGGCGAACATGTGGATCTGTTCGAGCAGATGCTGGCGCAAGGCTTCGTGCGTTTTCGCATCCAGAGCGGCACGAACGCGGCCAAGATCTACGAATCCGATGAATTGCCGAAGCTGAAGAAGACCGAGAAGCACACCATCGATGTCGTCATCGACCGCCTGAAGGTCAGGCCCGACGTCAAGCAAAGGGTGGCGGAAAGCTTTGAAACCGCGCTGCGGCTCGCAGAGGGACGCGCCATTGCGCTGGAAATGGATAGCGGGAAAGAGCACATTTTTTCCAACAAGTTTGCCTGCCCGATCTGCGGCTATGCCTTGCAGGAGCTGGAGCCGCGCCTGTTCTCCTTCAATAATCCCATGGGTGCCTGCCCGGAATGCGATGGGCTGGGCCATATCGAATTCTTCGATCCCAAGCGCATCGTCGCCTTCCCCAATCTTTCTCTTGCCAGTGGCGCGATCAAGGGTTGGGATCGGCGCAACCAATTCTATTTCCAGATGCTCGCCAGCCTGGCGGATTTCTATGGCTTCGATCTCGATGTCCCCTTCGAGAAACTGCCGGAACAGGGACAGCAGGTAGTCCTGTACGGCTCCGGCCGCCAAGCCGTCCCCTTTACCTATATCAACGAGCGCGGCCGTGCCGTGGTGCGCGAACATGCCTTCGAGGGCGTGGTCAACAACCTGCAGCGGCGTTACCGGGAGACAGACTCCATCGCCGTCAAGGAAGAACTCGCGAAGTTCATCAACCAGAAGGAATGTCCCGCTTGCAAAGGCGCTCGCCTGCGGGTGGAAGCGCGGAACGTCAAGATCGGCAGCGGCAAGCAGGAGCGCGCCATTTACGAGATTGCCGCCACGCCTTTGCGTGACACGCTGGCCTTCTTCGAAAACCTGAGGCTTTCCGGAGCAAAGCGCGAGATCGCCGATCGCATCATCAAGGAAATCGTTTCGCGCCTGAAATTTCTCAATAATGTGGGCCTCGACTACCTGTCGCTGGAACGCAGCGCCGATACGCTGTCCGGCGGCGAAGCGCAGCGCATCCGCCTAGCATCGCAGATCGGCTCCGGCCTGACCGGCGTCATGTACGTGCTTGACGAGCCTTCGATCGGCCTGCATCAGCGCGACAATGACCGCCTGATTGCCACCCTCAAGCACCTGCGCGACATCGGCAATAGCGTCCTGGTAGTCGAGCATGACGAAGACGCCATCCGCTGCGCCGACTTCATCGTCGACATGGG
>JAEWBA010000062.1 GCA_023391395.1 Pseudomonadota bacterium | reverse complement strand
GCCGCGGAACAGGGTGGCATGGCCGCCCACCTGCGCCATGGCATTGCGCAGGCTTGCTGCGTCGGCGTCGGTCTTCAACCAGCGCTGGGCGCCGCCCCATTCGATCAATTGCTCGCCGGGTAAGGCTAAGGGCGGAACATGGGAAGGCACGGCGAGCCGCCATAGCGCGTCCGAAGGCGCCAGCTCGGTGAAATAGGCATTGCCGTGTTCGCGTAGACCGCGCCAGAAGTCCTCGGCTTGCGGGACTTCCTCACCGCCCATTCCTTGGCGCGCCGCGCGGAGTGCCGCTTCCGATCCGGACAAACGCACGATCAGCATGCCGCCATGCCAGGCGCTGCCAGAAATCGGCAAAGGCTGTCCGGCCCATTCATTCAACTGCCGGATCGCCTCGGTCTTGCGCATGGAAAAACGCAGCGTGGTTTCGGCAAACGGCCTCGGCAAGACCTTGATCGACACTTCCAGGATCAGGCCGAGTGTGCCGAGCGAGCCGGCCAAGAGGCGGGAGACATCGTACCCGGCCACATTCTTCATCACTTGACCACCGAAGTGCAGGATTTCGCCGTGGCCGTCCATCAGTACCGCGCCGAGCACGAAATCGCGCAGCGCACCCGCGGTCTGCCGGCGCGGTCCCGAGAGGCCGCAGGCGACCGCGCCGCCGATGGTAGCGTGGGGACCGAAATGCGGCGGCTCGAAGGCCAGCATCTGCCGATGCTCCGCCAATACGCTTTCGATCTCGGCCAGCGGCGTGCCGCAGCGCGCAGTGATGACCAGCTCGGTCGGATCGTAAGCGACGATGCCGCGGTATTCCCGTGTATCGAGTATCTCGCCCGCGAGGGATTGCCCATACCAATCCTTGCTGCCTCCGCCGCGCAGGCGCAAGGGAGTTTTCGCGACCGTCGCGGCGGCGATGCGCTCCCTGAATTGTCGCAATACCTGTTCCATGGCCGTGCGCTAGAAGCGGGGCAAGTCGGCGAACTTCATCTGTCCGCGCTTCACATGCATCCTCCCGTACTCGGCACAACGGTGCAGGGTCGGGATTGCCTTGTCGGGATTGAGGAGAAAAGCCGGATCGAAAGCACGCTTGACGGCGAAGAAGGTCTCGCGCTCCTGCGGCGAGAATTGCACGCACATGGAATTGATTTTTTCGATGCCCACTCCGTGCTCGCCGGTGATGGTGCCGCCGACTTCCACGCACAACTCCAGGATCTCGGCGCCGAAGGCTTCGGCGCGTTCGAATTCACCGGGGACATTGGCATCGAACAGGATCAAGGGATGCAGATTGCCGTCGCCGGCATGGAATACGTTGGCGCAGCGCAGCCCGTATCGGCCTTCCATCTCGGCGATGCGCAGCAGGACATCGGCCAGCCGCTTGCGCGGAATCGTGCCGTCCATGCAGTAATAGTCAGGGGAGATGCGCCCCGCGGCCGGGAAGGCATTCTTGCGGCCGGACCAGAAGCGGTGACGCTCGGCCTCGTCACGCGAAACCGCGATGGCTGTTGCGCCAGCCTCTTTCAACACGGCGCTCATGCGTGCGATCTCGTCCTCGACTTCATCGGGCGTGCCGTCGGACTCGCACAGCAGGATCGCCTCCGCCTCGGTGTCGTAGCCAGCCTTGACGAAGGGCTCGACCATGCGCGATGAGGTCTTGTCCATCATTTCCAGTCCGGCCGGAATGATGCCGGCCGCGATCACTTGGGCCACCGCATCGCCGCCGCATGCCACATCGTCGAAGGACGCCATGATGACGCGTGCCGCCTGCGGCTTGGGCACCAGTTTCACGGTCACTTCCGTCACCACGCCCAACATGCCCTCGGAGCCGATGGCAAGTGCCAGCAGGTCGAAGCCTGGCGCATCCGGCGCGCCGCTGCCCAGCTCCACCACTTCACCTTCGCTGGTGACCATGCGCACACGCAAGACGTTATGCACGGTCAGCCCGTACTTAAGGCAATGCACGCCGCCGGAATTCTCCGCGACATTGCCTCCTATGGTGCAAGCAATTTGCGAAGAAGGATCGGGCGCGTAATACAAGCCGTACGGCGCGGCCGCTTCCGAAATGGCAAGATTGCGCACGCCCGGCTGCACGACCGCGGTACGGGCATGCGGATCGAGATGGAGGATGCGCTTGAGCTTGGCGGTGGACAACACCAGACCATCCGCGATTGGCATGGCACCGCCGGACAGTCCCGTGCCGGCGCCGCGCGGCACGATAGGCACCTGCAAATCGCGGCAAACGCGCATGATGTCGACGATCTGCGCTTCGGTTTCCGGCAGCGCCACTACCATGGGCAGTTGCCGGTAAGCCGACAAGCCATCGCACTCGTAGGGCCGCGTGTCCTCTTCCTCGAACAGGACGCACCCTGGCGGCAGGACGGCGCGCACCGCCGTTACCAGCTCGCGCTGACGCGATGGAGAAAATGGCAATGCGGGATTCATGCTGGAGGTATCGGGCATGGGCGCAGTGTAGCGAAAAACGCGGGACCGATTGGATATGCGTGGCGGCGAACAGTTTTTACTGCTTCCCTGCCCGCCGCGGTCCTTGCATCACCAACGCAGGACTTTGCCCGGGTTGAGGAGATTCTTCGGATCAAAAGCATGCTTCAGGGTACGCATCACGTCGATGGCTGCCTCGCCGTGCTCCTGCACCAGGAAATCCATCTTGTGCATGCCGACCCCATGCTCGCCTGTACAGGTGCCGTCCATGGCGATTGCCCGCGCAACCATGCGCGCATTCACGCCTTCGGCTCGGGCGAGGTCCTCGGGATCCTCCGGATCGACCAGCATCACGACATGGAAATTGCCATCGCCGACATGGCCGATGATGGAATAGTAAAGTCCATTCTTTTCGCAGTCGGCATCGGTGTCGAGTATGCATTCGGCAAGGCGCGAAATCGGCACGCAGCAATCGGTGGAGATGGCGCGCGTCCCCGGCCGCATCTGGCGCGCGGCGAACAAGGCATTGTGGCGTGCGCTCCACAGACGCGAGCGGTCTTCCGGGCGGGTCGCCCATTCAAAGCCGGTGGCGCCGTGTTCCCCGGCAATCTCCTGTACTAGTTCCGCCTGTTCGCGCACGCCTTGTTCGCTGCCGTGGAATTCAAACAGCAATAGCGGCGTTTCCGGCAAGCCGAGCTTGTCGTAGGCATTGATGGCGCGCACGCCGTGACGGTCGAGGAATTCGACGCGCGCCACCGGCACGCCGAGCTGGATGGTTTGGATCACGGCATTGACTGCGCCGGCGGTCGTGGGAAAGGAACACACGGCCGCCGAGATGGCTTCCGGTTGTGGATAGATGCGCAGCGTGACTTCCGTGATGATGCCCAGCGTGCCCTCGCTGCCGACAAAGACCCGGGTCAGGTCGTAGCCGGCGGAGGATTTTCGGGCGCGGGTGCCGGTCTTGATGATGCGGCCATCCGCCATCACCACCGTCAGCGCCAGCACGTTCTCGCGCATGGTGCCGTAACGCACGGCATTGGTCCCCGAGGCCCGGGTGGCGGCCATGCCGCCGAGCGAAGCATCGGCCCCCGGATCGATGGGAAAGAACAGGCCGGTATCCTTCAGTTCCTGATTGAGCTGTTTGCGCGTGACGCCAGCCTGGACCGTCACCGTCAGGTCTTCAGGATGGACCGCCACCACCTGGTTCATCTGCGACAAGTCGATGGTGATGCCGCCCTGCAGCGCCAGCACATGGCCTTCCAGCGAAGTGCCGGTGCCGTAGGCAATCATCGGCACCTCGAATGAGGCGCACAGTCTGGCGATATCCGACACCTCCTCGGTGGACTGGGCAAACACTACGGCATCCGGCGGCATCGGGTCGTAGGACGATTCGTCCCGCCCGTGCTGCTCGCGCATGGCTTGCGTGGTCGAGAAGCGTTCGCCGAAGAGGCTCTGCAATTCCGATAACAAGGCCTGCGGCACCGGTCGCTTCGCGGTGAGGGAAGGCGCGCTGTGATTCATGTGATTCTCCAATGACCATTCGATTCTACTCCGGTCGCGAAAACGGCAGGGATGGCACTGCCGGATGGGCATGGCGGACCTTTTTGCCGTATGCTGGCCCCGATTCCGATACCTCAGGAGGAGACATGGGCAACCGACTTTCCAAAATCGCGACCCGCACCGGCGACGACGGCAGCACCGGCCTGGGCGACGGCAGCCGCATTGGCAAGGATAGCCTGCGCATACATGCCATCGGCGAGGTGGACGAACTCAATTCCCACATCGGCCTGCTGCTGTGCGAAGACCTGCCGGCCGCGCTGCGCGAGGAATTGATTTCGATCCAGCACGACTTGTTCGACCTGGGCGGCGAATTGTGCATCCCCGGCTACACGATGATTGCGCAGTCGCATGTGGCCCGCCTGGACCGGCTATTGGAAAAATACAATGCCGACCTGCCGCCACTGAAGGATTTCATCCTGCCGGCCGGTACGCGCGCTGCCGCGCTGGCCCATGTATGCCGCACCATTTGCCGCCGTGGTGAGCGCTCCATTGTGACGCTCGGCAAAAGTGAAACCCTGAACGACGCGCCCCGGCAGTACATGAATCGCCTATCGGATCTGCTATTCGTCCTGGCCCGCGTACTGAACCGCTATGCCGGCCAGGGCGACGTCCTGTGGGAAAAGGACAGGCGGCGCGATACCTGATCGGACAGGGGTGCATGTAACCTAAAAGTGATAGAAAAATTGCCGTGTGGTAACATTTTCCTTGTCGTATTACCTCTTCGCCCCGAGCCGTACCCCACTTTGCGACTCATTCAGACAAGGAATACCGCAGAATGGCGACACCCGGCAGCCGAAATTGCCTTGCCCGCTTCCGCAGAACAATGGGTTTCGTGCGGGCCGACCTGTTCAGAATCGCCGCCTGGGCGCTCGCATGCGCCATGGCGGCCCTCGCGGTATGGGGAGCGATCCTTTCCAAGCTGGATGCGGATCGCGCCGCCCTGCGTTCGGAAGCGTTCAAGGAAGCGACGGCCCGATCCAAGGCCTATGCTGCCCAGCTGATACGCTCGGTCGAGCAGATCGACCAGATCATGCTCAACCTCAACTACTACTGGAACGAATCGGGCAGCCAGCTCGATCTTGCCAAGCAAGTCGCTGCCGGCCTCTACCCGGATTCGGGGCAGCTCTATATCACGATCCTCGACCGCCAGGGACAGCGGGTCGCCAGCACGATTCCGGGAACGCAGGGGGGCCCCAATCTGAGCGGACGCCGGTATTTCCGCGCCCATCAGGCCGATCCCGGGCTAGGGCTGCGGATCAGCGAACCCATCGTCGGACTGCGTACCGGGAAGCTACTGATCCGCTTCACGCGCCGGCTTGACGCCGCCGACGGCTCCTTCGCCGGCGTCATCGTCGTGTCGACCGAGCCCGACTATCTTGCGGCATTCACGGATGAAGCCAGCCTCGGCAGAGATGACTTCCTGGCGGTAGCGCGCAGCGACGGTCCCCTGCTGGTCTCCAAAACGGGAAGCAACATGCGCGATCTTCCCACGCTGTTCCGCACCAGGCCCACCTTCCCGGCACAGCATGGCGTTGTGAGTTTGCCCGGAAAGGATTTCACCGATGAGCGGCCCCGCATCGTGGCCTGGCATGCCTTGGACAGCTATCCGCTGATCTCCATCGTTGGCCTGGCGGAACGGGAGATTTTCGCGGCGCACGAAGCCAAGGCACGCGATTACCTGAACCTCGGCATCGCCGCCACGGCACTGCTGATCCTCGCCGCCGCAGCCGGCATATTCTTTTCTACCCGCATGGCCTGGCGCAAGCAACAGGCCGAGCTGGTGAAGGCCACTTATCGGCTTGCCACCGATGGGGCGCGCGACGGTTTCTACATGGTGCACGCCCTGCGCGACCGCAACGGCTATGTCGTGGATTTCCTGGTTGAAGATTGCAACGAGCGCGGAGCGGCCTACTATGGCATGACGCGAAAAGAATTGATCGGCCGCACGCTGAGGGATCTATTTCCCTCCGATGATTACACCTCAACCGTCATCGGCATCTTCCGCTCGGCACTGGAAACGGGGTATTACGAAGATGAATTCAAGGTCTCGGAGCACAGTTCGCTGCGCGCGAGCTGGGTGCATCGCCGCCTGGTGCGTTCGGGCGACGGCCTGGCGGTGACCTTGCGCGATGTGTCCGAAGCCAAGGCGCACGAGCAAGCCTTGTCCGACCTGGCCAATGCCGATGCCGTGACGGCCCTGCCCAACCGCCACTGGGCCATGAATTACCTGCCCGTGGCGATCCACAATGCGAGGACCAAGGGCTTCAGGCTGGCCTTGCTGTTCGTCGACCTGGACGATTTCAAGAACGTCAACGACACCCAGGGCCATGCCGCCGGAGACGAGCTGCTGCGCGCCGTGGCGGCGCGGCTCAAGTCGGTGATCCGGCCACGCGACAGCGTGGTGCGCCTGGGTGGCGACGAGTTCACCCTGATCCTGGAAGACATCGGTACTGCGGAAGAAGTCATCCCGGTCGCCGAGCGACTGATCCGGATGTTCGATGAGCCGCTCGTGCTTTCGGATGGCAGCGCGCACCGGGTCCACGCCTCGATCGGCATCAGCCTGTTCCCGGAGGACGGCGAAGACCATGAAACCCTGCTCAAGCATGCCGACATTGCCATGTATGCGGCCAAGGCGAGCGGCAAGGCCAATTACCAGTTTTACCAAGCGCGCTTCTCTCAGGAATTGCTGATTCGGCTGAACAAGGAGCAGGCGCTGCGCAAGGCCATCGATGCCGACCAGTTCATGCTGCACTATCAGCCGCGCGTCGATACCTTCAGCGGCGAATTGCGCGGCATGGAAGCGCTGGTGCGCTGGCAGCATCCCGAGCGCGGGCTGGTTTCCCCCCTGGACTTCATTCCGCTGGCCGAGGAGACAGGTCTCATCGTCGCCTTGGGGGAGCTGGTAACGAGAAAGGTGTGTGCCCAGTTGGCCCAGTGGCAAGCCGAGGGTCTGGCACTGGTTCCGGTTTCCATCAACGTATCGCCGCGCCAGTTCAACCACGGTACCCTGCACACCCTGTTCTCTTCCTGCATGGCCGAGTACGGCATTGCCTCCTCGCTGCTCGAGATCGAGCTGACGGAATCCTGCATGATGGGCGAGGATCAGGTGGTGGGTGCCGAGCTCGAAGCTCTCGAGGCGCTCGGCATCAAGCTGCTGGTGGATGACTTCGGCACCGGTTATTCCTCAC
>JAEWBA010000034.1 GCA_023391395.1 Pseudomonadota bacterium | reverse complement strand
CCGCCACAGTAGGCTGCAAGCTGTACCTGACCAAGCCGCTCGGCATCGGCATCATGACCACCGCCGAGAAAAAATCCAAGCTGCGCACCGAAGACATCGGCCTGGCGCGCGACTGGATGTGTACCCTGAACAAGGCCGGCAGCCGTTTCGGCAAACTGGACGGCGTCACGGCCATGACCGACGTGACTGGCTTCGGCCTGCTCGGCCACCTGGTAGAAATGGCCGACGGCAGCGGCGTCAGCGCCCGCATCGAGTTTGCCAAGGTGCCGCGCCTGCCAGGCGTCGACTACTACCTGGCCGAAGGCTGTGTGCCCGGCGGTACCGGCCGCAACTTCGATAGCTACGGCGAGCGCATCGCCCCCATCGGCCAGGACCAGGTGAACCTGTTGTGCGACCCCCAGACCTGCGGCGGCCTGCTGGTGGCCGTGGCGCCCGAAGGCGAGGCCGAGTTCCGGTCCGCCCTGGCCGAACTGGACCTCGATCTGGAGCCGATCGGCGAACTGGTCGAGCGGCGAAATCATGCGGTCGAAGTCTTGTGATGCGCGAGGACACCGACAATTACCGCGAGCTCTTTCTCGGCGACGTGCCGCTGATGGACGTGCGTGCGCCCATCGAATTCAACAAGGGCGCCTTCCCGGGCGCCGTGAATTTGCCGCTGATGAACGACGTCGAGCGGCAGAAGGTCGGCACCTGCTACACGCAACAGGGCCAGGAGGCAGCACTGGCCCTCGGTCATCGGCTGGTCAACGGCCAGACCAAGACGCAGCGCATCGCTGCTTGGGCCGATTTTGCGCGCAGCCATCCCGGGGGCTATTTGTATTGTTTTCGCGGCGGCTTGCGTTCGCAGATCACGCAGCAATGGCTGAAGGAAGAGGCCGGCCTCGACTATCCGCGCGTGATCGGCGGCTACAAGGCCATGCGTGGCTTTCTGTTGGAGAACCTCGAGCAGGCAATTACCGAATGCGCTTTCGTGGTGCTGGGCGGGATGACGGGAACCGGCAAAACTGATGTGCTGCGTCAGCTCGACAACAGCCTCGACCTGGAAGGCCATGCCCATCACCGCGGCTCCAGCTTCGGCAAGCATGCGACCGGCCAGCCGGCGCAGATCAGCTTCGAGAACCGCCTGTCCATCGACATCCTGAAAAAGCGCGCAGCCGGCCATGGTCGATTCGTAGTGGAAGACGAAAGCCGCACCATCGGCAGTTGCAGCCTGCCGCCGACGCTGTACCAGGCCATGCAAGCTTGCCCCATGGTCTGGCTGGAAGACAGCCTGGAAAACCGGGTGCAGCGCATACTGCGCGACTATGTCATCGACCTGCGCAGCCAGTTCGTCGCGCTGCATGGCGAGGAAGCGGGTTTTGATTTGTTCGCCGAACGACTGCGTCAGAGCCTGGACAATATCGCCAGGCGTCTGGGAGGTGAGCGCCATCAACGCCTGGCGAAGATCATGGATGCGGCCCTGGAGAAGCAGGAGCGCAGCGGCGCCGTTGAGCTGCATCGCAAATGGATCGAGGCGCTGCTGACGGAATACTACGATCCCATGTATGCCTACCAGCGCAAACTCAAATCATCGCGCGTCGAGTTCAGCGGCGACCAGCATGAAGTGCTCGATTATTTGCGGAGACGACGGGCGTAGGCCT
The DNA here is from genome assembly GCA_023391395.1 of Pseudomonadota bacterium. Classification (GTDB taxonomy): domain Bacteria; phylum Pseudomonadota; class Gammaproteobacteria; order Burkholderiales; family Burkholderiaceae_D; genus Noviherbaspirillum. The sequence goes on along the minus strand of JAEWBA010000034.1, from coordinate 4,464 downwards.
AGCGGAATCATTGGCCCTATATCGAGTGTCCGCTTCCGGCCAGAACCGGACGTCCATATGAGCTCACTACTCGAACAAAGCGTCTCAGGGGTACTGAGATATAATTATGGTGGGTGTCCACCAGCGAGGCGGGCACGTTTATGCGCTGGTCGGGCCGCCACGCAGCTTTTCTATCTGGAAAGACTGTGGCGGCAGTTCAAAAACCCGACACTTTCAAGCGTTTCTTTGACTTCGAGAAGTCTGGCGGCATTCTTCTCATTGTCTTCATCAGCATTCCACTAGACATTGCCCACTCACGTGCCGGTGATGGCTATCTGCATTTTTTCCTCGTGATCGACCTTGAGCCGGTGCGTGAGTTATCCAGCGTGCCGAGTGGACCGAACACTATCGACAGCGATCCGAATACGAGAAACCTTGGGGCGGCGAGAGTCTAGGTACCGAGATACATGGAAAATTTTTTAGATAAAGTTTGGGTTGAACTGGTTGGGCAGATAATCATTGCCCGCATAAAAGGCGAGCCGAGTAAAGAATTACTGGGCCTGCGTCATGAATGTATTCTTCAGATCGAAAAAAGTACCGGCTGCAAAAAGCTGTTGTTAGATGACCTTCAGATGTCGCCGCCAACGTATGCCCACATTCAAAAACAGCGCGCGCTTAACGCGGATTTAAATGCCTTAGGTTTCAAGATTGCGGTGATTGTCCCTAACAGCCAGATGGCTTTTCTGGCGCGTTTGAAGTTTGATCACGAAAACCACAAGGTCTTCTATAACGACATGGTCGAAGCCGTCACTTGGTTATCTGGCGGAGGCTTGTCACAGAACAAGACCGTATAAGCAAGCAAATCTCATTCAACGATTGTCCGCTTTGGGTCGTTAAGCGTCCTTTCCGGTAGCAACAATGGGATTCCTTTCAATGAAGGAGAATCTCATGAGACCCAATCTCCATGAAGCAAAACCACATGTTCCTTGGAACAAGGCCGGCTGGTCGGCCAGAAGGCTCCACTGAAGCTAAAAGAAATTTGGGCGATCCGCATACGGCTCCAGCTGGTTGAAAAGATGCGGGATCTGGCCCTCTTCAACCTGGCCATCGACAGTAAGCTACGCGGCAGCGATTTGGTCACTTTGCGCGTCCGCGACATTTCACAGGGAAGAGCATTTTTCCGCGCGCCATGGTCATGCAGTGCAAGACGCATCGGCCCGGGCAGTTTGAAATTACCGAGCTGACGCGGCAGTCGGTCGCCGCCTGGATTGACGCGGCGTGCCTCGCATCAGATGACTACCTCTTTCCAAGCAGGGTATCCAAGTCACCGCACCTTTCTACTCGCCAGTACGCGCGTATCGTCACTGGCTGGGTCGAGTCGATTGGTCTGGATGCCGCGGCGTACGGCACGCACACCATGCGGCGAACGAAGGCGACGTTGATCTACCGGCGCACCAAGAACCTTCGGGCCGTTCAGCTGCTTCTAGGGCATACGAAGCTGGAAAGCACGGTCCGCTATCTCGGCATCGAAATCGACGACGCGCTCGAGATAGCAGAACAGACGGAGGTATAGGATCGGTCGGTAAGCCACTCAGTTGTAGCGAAAGGGTGCTTACCGGTCTCCACGCAATGAATCGATCATTGCTCTATTCAACGACCGGCGCATTAATAGCAGGTTTTTTACTCAATGCGATAGTTTTCGTCAAATTCAAAGTAAACCATTTAACTCGTCACTTAACCCGGATGCCGCATAGCGACGCCTGTTAGTTTGGCGTTAGGCCTCTTGCCATGAAAGCTGTATGTATATACAGTGTCGAGGTGCCAACTCGCACGTCAAACCAACTTTAGGAGCACCCGCATGCTTGACCATATGACATTCCGCGTTATCAATATCGCTCGCGCCAAGGCGTTTTATAGCGCAGCTCTGGAGCCACTAGGCTACAGCGTATGTTTCGAAGGTAATTTCGGCGCAAACATTCTTGGGTTTGCCTACCCAGACGCATCTGAGCCTGACGGTAAAAAAGCCGATGTGTGGTTTATCGACGGACCTTCTCCGTATGGCGGCCCAACTGCAACTTCCGGCTGCCACCTCGCCTGGCGAGCAAAAAATCGTGCGCAAGTAGATGCTTTCTATAAAGCGGCCATTGCCGCTGGTGGGAAAGACAATGGAGTCCCTGGGCTCCGGCCGGACTATCATGCAAATTATTACGGAGCGTTTGTCATTGACCCGGAGGGCAACAACATTGAAGCGGTCTGCCATCTGCCCGAATAATCGACATATGGGGCGCGTCCACTCCACCGTTGGGGCCTATAGTGTGCAATACCGTGCCTCCACGCCCTAGCCTAACTTGCGATTCAACGCGGACGCAAACAACGGGCATGCCTTTGGCATTTCCATGCCCGCTGTTTGTACCCTCCGCTTTCGGCTCCGGCGCCAGTTAACAGACCACAACTTCAGGAGCATTGCTGTGACAACCGACTTCGAACAACAGATCATGAAAAACGAAGAGCGCCTACGGCTGGCCATGCTCGCGTCCGATCTTAATGTTCTTGATGAATTGATTTCGTCCGAACTTATTTTTACTAACCATCTCGGCCAAGTATTCGGTAAACAAGATGATCTCGAGTTGCACCGATCTGGAGTGCTTAAATTTCACATGATTGAGCCGTCTGAAATACTTGTGAAAGCGTGTGGCCAATTTTACGTCGTGTCAGTCCGCATGAAGTTATCTGGCGCTTATGGCGGCTCACAATTTACTGCTGATCTACGATATACGCGTATTTGGCGCCTCTCGGAAAGCGAAAGTTGGCAGATTGTCGTCGGCCATAGTAGTGGTATTGTCTAACTCGTCGCTCGACACGGACGCTGCGCGTCGGTCAGCTTAACCGTTCAGCGACCGCTTTTTGGAAGCGCCAACTTCCGCTTTGGGTCGAAAGCGGCCGTTCGTTAATGTCTGCTCCCGACCCTACCCAGTCGATTGGCCGGATTTCCTGTATGTGTCTGCTCACAGCGGTACCGGATGTCCGAAACCACTCCAAAGGGGATTGTGGGAGGTGCGTCGGCTCCCGCTACCATCGGTTATGCATAGCTCCGGTCGCCGGCTGCATTCACGTGGGCACAAGGTCACCGTACCAGTAGGCGGCGGTGATGCCACCGTCCATGAGAAAGTCGCTGCCCGTGATAAACGCGCCATCAGGCCCCATCAGCAACGCGCCCACATTCCCCACCTCGTCCGGGGTGCCGGCGCGCCCCGCCGGGCAGAGTTCGATCATGCGCCGGTATCCCGGACCGCGCGGGCCGGACAGTTCATCCTTGGCGAGCGGCGTGATGATGATGCCAGGGCTGATGGTGTTGACCCGTGCACCGCGCTTGCCCCAGCGCACCGCCTCGGCCATGACGCGCAGTGCGTTCCCGCGTTTGGAAATCTGATAGGCGTGGAGCGGGTCCGTCACCTGATCCGGCTGAAGCATGGGAAGCGCGAGCAGATCGTCCGGCGGTGTCATTGCCAAGGCCTTGTTCTGCTCGGGGGTCAGGGCAGGAAGACGGTGCCCAGACTGCGACGCGATCACTACACCCGCTCCGCCGCGCGTAATCACATTGCCGAACTCTTCTAGCACAAGTGCCGTGCCATACAGATCGACCTTCAGGATAGTCGCCGGCGATGCCTGTGTTGGCGACACGCCCGCAGCGTGAATGACCCCTGTGATGGCCCCCAGAGAGGTGGCCTTCTCGACGAGCACATGGACCGACTCACGGGAAGACACATCGACGTTCGTGGCACTCCCCTCAAATCCGGCCTCACTGAGGGTCTTGGCAGCAGCGTTGGCGTTTTCCTCGCGCAGATCGGCCAAAAGAACGTGCTTTCCCGCGCTCACGCGCCGAGCGACTGCTTGGCCGATTGATCCCGCCCCGATGACAACAATAACGTCAGCCATTTTGATTTCCTTTCCTGTCTAATCGGGCGCATCCGTACTCGGCAACGCGTTGATAATCATAGGTAAGACTGGACAAAGTCCAAAGCGGCCGGCAAGTGGCTTGCTCAACGGCCAACCAGCCTCTGCCGGTCCGGTGAGTACCGGTCGCCTTGCACCGTGATGCTGGATAACGCACCGGTGATGTCGCGCAGATCGTCCGCCGTCAGTTCGATTGCAGCGGCTCCGAGGTTCTCTTCCAGGCGATGCAACTTCGTGGTGCCGGGAATAGGCACGATCCACGGCTTTTGGGCCAGCAGCCAGGCCAGTGCAATCTGCGCCGGCGTGGCCTGCTTCCCAGCTGCGATTCGACCGAGCAGATCAACCAGCGCCTGGTTAGCTTTGCGGGCCTCCGGCGCAAAGCGGGGCACGGTATTGCGGAAGTCGCTGCTGTCAAACGCCGTATTTTCGTTGATGGCGCCGGTCAGGAAACCCTTACCCAGTGGGCTGAACGGCACAAAACCGATGCCTAGCTCTTCCAGCGTCGGCAGAATTTCCTTCTCGGGCTCGCGC
>JAEWBA010000387.1 GCA_023391395.1 Pseudomonadota bacterium | reverse complement strand
GGCTTGTCGTAGACCGGCATCAGTTGCTTGGACACCGTGCGCGTGACCGGATACAGGCGCGTACCGGAGCCGCCGGCGAGAATGATGCCCTTGCGGCGGCGCGAATATGCATGGCTCATGGAATCACCTTTACTGATGGGAGAAGGGCCGGCACGTCCAGCCTGTGCCGGCACTCCGGGAAAAGAGTCAGGTTCCGTATTGCCGCGTCATCCATTCGCGGTAGGCACCGCTGGTGACGCCTCGTACCCAGTCGCCGTTGGCGAGATACCATTCGACCGTCTTGCGCAGCCCGCTCTCAAAGCTTTCTTCCGGCTTCCAGCCGAGCTCGCTTTCGATCTTGCGTGCATCGATGGCATAGCGCCGATCATGGCCCGGTCGGTCGCGCACGAAGGCAATCTGGCTCACGTAGGGTGCACCGTCGGCACGTGGCGACAATTCGTCGAGGATGCCGCAGACGGTGCGCACCACTTCCAGGTTCGGCATTTCGTTCCAGCCGCCGATGTTGTAGGCGGCACCAGGGACTCCTGCCTGCAGCACCCGTCGCAGCGCGCTGCAATGGTCCTTCACGTACAGCCAGTCGCGCACCTGCATGCCGTCGCCATAGACCGGCAGCGGCTTGCCGGCGAGCGCGTTCAGGATGCACAGCGGGATCAGCTTTTCGGGAAAGTGGTAAGGGCCGTAGTTGTTACTGCAATTGGTGGTCAGCACCGGCAAGCCATAGGTATGGTGCCAGGCGCGCACCAGCTGGTCGCTGGCTGCCTTGCTGGCGCTGTAGGGGCTGTTCGGCGCATAGGGCGAGGTCTCGGAGAAGGCGGGTGCCTCCGGGCCAAGCGAACCGTAGACCTCGTCGGTGGAGACATGCAGGAAGCGGAAAGCGGCACGCTCGTCGACCGGCAGCTTCTCCCAGTAGGCGCGCACCGACTCGAGCAGATGAAAGGTGCCCACCACATTGGTCTGGATGAAATCTTCCGGTCCGTGAATGGAGCGGTCCACGTGCGATTCGGCGGCGAAATTGAGAATCGCGCGCGGCCGGTAGGCATCCAGCAATTCCGTCACCAGCGCACGGTCGCCGATGTCGCCGCGCACGAAGATATGGCGGGCATCGTCGCGCAGTGGACGCAGGCTGTCGGGATTGCCGGCATAGCTCAGCTTGTCGAGATTGACGAGCGGCTCGTCGTGCCTATCCAGCCAGTCGAGTACGAAGTTGGCGCCGATGAAGCCGGCACCGCCGGTGACCAGGATCATGCTTTTCCTTTCCTTTTGCGCTGTCTTGATACTGCCTCGGCATCATTTGCCGCGCATGGCGAACGCGGCTTTCCGGCCTTTCGCGCCGGTCGCGTTCTGGCGCAGGATCGCTTCGATGGCGTGCAGGTATTTCTGGATGACCAGTCTTTCGTCGAATTCCGCCTCTACCTTCAGCCGCCCGGCACGGCCCATTTCCAGGCGGCGCGCCGGGTCGAGTGCCAGCATGTCTGTCATCTTTGCCGCCAGATCGGTCGCATCCGCCACCCTGCAAAGCAGGCCGTTGCTTCCGTTCTGCACGATGTCGCGGCAGCCGACCGTGTCGGTGGTCACAATGGGGCGTGCCATGGCGGCCGCTTCCAGCAGCGAGCGCGGCACCCCCTCGCGGTAGGACGGCAGCACGATGCAATCAGCATCCGCCATGTAGGGCCGCACGTCGTCGGCCTTGCCGAGATAGCGCGTCAGGCCGGCGCTTTCCCACTGCCCTATCTGTTGTGCCGAAATGGCGTTGGCATTGTGAGGGTCGATAAACCCGAGCAGCTGACATTCGGTCTGAAGACCGCGTCCTTTCAGGATGCGCGCCGCTTCCACAAATTCCTCGACGCCCTTGTCCTTGAGCAGGCGCGCCACCAGCAGGAAACGGAATGGCCGCCCTTCCAGCGGCAGGGGCGGCGTCGGACGGAAGCGGTTCAGGTCCATCCCGGAACCAGGCAGGCGATCGCTCGCATCGGCCGGCACCAGGCCGTTCTTGATGAACATGGACTGGTCGTCGGCATTCTGGAAAAAGACACGTTGAGAGCGGCGCAAGGACAGCCTGTACAACTCGCGCACCAGGCGCGTAAGCAGGCTGCGGCGGATGAAGACCGTGCCCAGGCCGGCGATATTGTTGATGACCGGGATGCCGAGCAAGTGCGCCGCCAGCGAACCGTAGACATTGGGCTTGACCGTATAGCCCAGGTACACTGCCGGCCGTTCTGCGCGCAGCAGGCGGATGTAGCGCAGCAGCAGTGCCAGGTCGCGCCCCGGATGGGTACCGTTGTTATCCATGGGCATATCGATGAAACGGCAACCCAGGCGCGGCAGGCGGCGCGCATACTCGTCTTCCGGCGCCACTGCGACCACCTGATGGCCATGGCTGGTGAGCGCCCGGATCAGGCCGGCGCGGAAGTTGTAGACATTCCAGGCCGTGTTCACTGAAATCATGATCTTGCTATTCATTGCGCTTGCCCCTCGAAGAGATGCACTGCCAAGACGCTTCAGGCGATGCGCTGATCGGCCGCCTGCGCTTCGGCATCCTGTTGCTGCGCAAGCCAGGCCTGGAACATCAGCACATCCCACAGGTGGTATTGCCAGTCGCGCGTACCGGCCAGGTGTTCCTGCCATTTCGCGCGGATTTGCTCGACCTTGAAGAATCCCTGGCTGCGCAACAGTGGCGGATCGAGCAGCGCTTCGGCCCAGTCGCGCAGCGGACCGCGCAGCCATGCGCCGATCGGCACGCCGAAACCCATCTTCGGGCGTTCGATCAGTTCGCGCGGCACATGGCGGTACAGCACCTGGCGCAGCGCCCACTTGGTTTGTCCGTCGCGCAGTTTCATTGCCTGCGGCAGGCGCCAGGCGAATTCCACCACGCGGTGGTCCAGGAAGGGCACGCGCGTTTCCAGCGATACGCTCATGGCGGCGCGGTCAACCTTGACCAGGATGTCGTCCGGCAGATAACTCAGCATGTCGAGGGCCATCATGCGCTGCACCGGATCCAGCGCGGCGAGACTCGGTGCATTGCCGGTGAGCAGGGTGGGCGGCTCGATGCCGCCGATGACCACCGACGCCGGATCCTGCCAATGCGAAGCCAGGCGCAGGTAGAGCGCATCGATGGAAGTACTGTCCAGAACCGTCGCACCCTTGTGCAACTTGTCGCCGGGATTGGAAAAGCGCAGCGCAGTCGGTAGCCAGCGCTCGGCCGCCCCCGTCGCGCGGTTCCAGGCTTGCGGCGACACGCTGGTCAGTCCAGCCGCCACCAGCCGGCGCAGCGGCAGTGGCATCATGGACAACCGGCGCCACAGGCGCGCGCTCATCTGGTAGCGGTTGTAGCCGCAAAACAGCTCGTCGCCGGCATCGCCGGAGAGCGACACCGTCACGTGCTCTCTTGCCAGTTGCGACACCAGAAAGGTCGGGATCTGCGAGGAATCCGAAAACGGTTCGTCGTACATGGCCGGCAGGCGAGGGATCACCGCCATCGCCTGCTCCGGGGTCACGTACAACTCGGTATGCTCGGTGCCCAAATGGCGCGCCACCGCCTTGGCGTGTTGCGCCTCGTCATAGCCTTCTTCGTGAAAGCCGATGGAAAAAGTTTTCACCGGCCGCGCCGATTGCACTTGCATCAGCGCCACCACCGTGGAGGAATCGATGCCTCCTGACAGGAAGGCGCCCAGGGGCACATCGGCCATCATCTGCTGGCGCACCGCATCCTTGAGCAGGATTTCCAGCTCGTCCACGACCTGCCCGGCATCGCCTGGATGGGGATGACGCACGCCGGCTTCGGCCACCTCCGCCCCCGACCAGTACGCCTGCACTTCAGTCTCGCGCCGCGCCAACGATACGTTCAGCAGGCAACCGGGCTCGAGCTTGGCGATGCCCTCGTAGATCGAATCCGGTGCCGGCACATAGTTGTGACGCAACTGCAGGCTGAGCGCGCTCCGGCTGATGCGGTTCTCAAAAGCCGGATGCGCGCGCAAGGCCTTCAATTCCGAGCCGAACAGGAAGGCCGTCTCGCTGCCGCTTCCCTGCCAGCCGTAGTAAAGCGGTTTCTCGCCGATGCGGTCCCGCCCCAGGGTCAGCGTGGCCGTTTCGCGATCCCATACCGCGAAGGCAAACATGCCGATGGCGCGTTCTACCGTCGCCCGTATGTCCCAGGCTTCGAAGCCGGCAAGCACTGTCTCGGTATCGGAGTGGCCGCGCCACGCCGGCGCACGTCCGGTGGCTTCGAGCAGCGCGCGGAGCTGGGCATGGTTGTAGATCTCGCCATTGAAGACCAGCACATAGCGGCCGCTAGCGGAAATCATCGGCTGGTGGCCGGCCGGCGACAAATCAACGATCGCCAGGCGCCGATGCCCCAATGCGATGCCGTGCCGAGCATCGTGCCAGTGGCCAGCGTCGTCCGGGCCGCGATGGGCGAGCGCGCCGGTCATGCGCCGCAGCAGTTCCCCCTCCTTGCCCGCGACTTGCGAAGAAGCATCCCGCAGAAATCCCGCCAAGCCACACATGGTTTTAGCCTTTCATCATCACGCGTCGATAAAGCTGCTCGAAGCGCTCGCAAGCCCGCTCAATGCTGAACTCGCTCTCGATTCGGTCGCGGGCACGCCGGCCAAGCTCGCGCCGGGCCGCCACCGGCAGCGTCAGCAAGTCTTCCATGCCCTTGGCGAGCGCCTCGGGATCCTCGGGCGGCACCACGATGCCGGTGTCCGCCACCAGCATCGCGGCATCACCGACATCGGTGACCACGCAGGGCACTCCCACCGCCATGGCTTCGCCCACCGCGTTCGGAAAACCCTCGGTGCGCGAGGACAGGCAAAAGACATCCATCGCCGCCAGGCAGGCCGGCACATCGCTGCGCTCGCCCAACAGCACGAAGCGCCCGGCATGACCAGTCTCGGCAATCCAGTGCGCCAGTTCGGCGTTGCCCTGGTCCAGGTCACGCCCGACCATCAGGAACCGCGCCTTGGCATGTCTTTGTGCGAGCAGGCCGGCCGACCGCACGAAACCGCGCTGATCCTTGTTGGCGTTGAAGCGGCCCACGCTGCCGATTACCACGTCGTCGTCGGCGAAACCGCATTGCGAGCGCAAGGCGGTAGCACCAGCGTGGCCGGCAGCCAAGCGCGCCATGTCGAAACCGTTGGGCAACACGACCATGCGCCTATCGTCGTAGCCGGCGGCGGCATGAGTGCGGCGTGCCGCCTCCGCCACGCAGACTATGGTGTGCGGCACCCAGCGCGACAGCCACGCGCATCCCTTCCTGACGGCCCGGGTGGCGCGCGCATCGCCGCTGTCGAGATCGGTGGCGCGTATGCCCCAGATGACGCTGCGGTTGCCGCTCAAGCGTGCAGCCAGGCCGCCCAGCATGTCGGCGTGGTACATCCAGGTCTGTACGACGTCGGGGCGCTGGCTGCGGATCAAGGCCAGCAGCGCCAGGAAGCCGGATAGCGGAGAAAGCCGGAAATCGAGCACCGTCAATTCGATCCCCGCCTCGCGCAGGCGCTCTCCCAACACACCGCCCGGAGTCAAGGCGGCAACGGCATGGACGTAGCCATCGCGCGATTGGGTGACGAGCCGGTACAAGGCCGTTTCGGCGCCGCCCGTGGCCAGCCCGCCGATGACATGCAAGACCCGCGTCATCGAACCCCTCCCACAGCGCCCACCTCATGGAACAGGTGATCCCATTGATCCATCACACCGGGCAGACTGAAGCGTCGGCGCACCGATTCCCGCGCCCGGTTCCCCAGCACTGTACGCAGGCCGGCATCTGCCATGAGCCGGCGCAGCGCGGCCCGCAAGCCGTTTTCGTCGTCCAGCGGCACCAGCAAGGCATCGCGGCCGTCACGCGTGATTTCGCGCGGGCCGCTTGGACAATCGAAGACGACGCAGGGCAAGCCGACGCCCATCGCCTCCAGGAGGGCATTCGGAAAACCCTCGTACTTCGATGCCATGACGAAGGCATCGGCGCCGGCCATCACCTGCCATGGACAGTGCGTGGCGCCGCGCAGGATGGCACGGCCCTGCACGCCGGCACGATGGATCTGCGCCTCGAGCGCTGCCTTCATCGGGCCGTCGCCATAGATGTGCAAGTCCCAGTCGGCAAAGTCGGGAGCGAGTGCGGCAAAGGCTTCCAGCAGCTTGTCGATCTGTTTTTCGGAAGATAGCCGGCCCAAGCTCAACAGGACTTTCCGGCCATCGTTTTCTTTGCGCACATAGGACATCAGGCCAGTCGGCAAGGGGTTGGGTATCGCGCGCACCGCCTTCAAGCCGGGATAAAAGCCGTCGATTCTGCTGGCGACGGAATCCGTCTGCACCGTCAGCATGTCGGCGAAGCGGTAGGTCAGCCGGCACAGCGCACTGACGATGCCTTCCGGCGGATAGCTCAGAGGATCGGACCGCTCGCAAACGATCAGCGGAATGCGCAGGAAGGAAGCCGCGAAAATTGCGGCCAGATTGACGTTCGGCAGGAAGGACACCACCACGTCAGGCGATCTTTCGACGATCAGCCGGCGCAGCGCGAGAATTCTTTGAGCATAGCTCAAGGCGCTACGGCGCCGCACGCCTACCACGTCGGCCAGATAAATCAGCTCAACCCCATGCTCGACTTCATAGAATGGTTGCCCGCCGCCGGAAAAGGTTGGCACCAGGGTCACCGCATCGCCTCGCCCACGCCAGGCATTGCTGAGGCTGACGGCAACGCGTTCGGTGCCACCGGAATCAAGGGAACTGACGAGCAAAACGATTTTCATCTTTTACTCGGCATGGGGGCATACAAGGGCTTCAGCCGCAGATTGGACAGCAGAACCAGCCACAGCAATTGCGCCATTGATACGGCCAGCGACGAAGGAATGAAGGTAAAGAAGTTGACGACGAGACTCCACATGAAATAGGGGATCCACAGCTTGTGCCAGTTGTGCTGCTGCAGTGCCAGCCACAGGCGCTCGATCGCCACGTAGATGCGCAGCCAGACGTAACCGACCAGGAAGCCGCCTGCGCCCGGCAAAAGGTAGGCGGAATAACCGACTGAGAGCGGCGGCACCGTGCATTCGACATAGCCGAATGCCTGCGAATTGACACATGCCAGTGTGGCGCTGACCTTGCCGTAGTACAGGGCGTCGAGCCCAAGGGCATTCAGGACGCGCGAAGGAATGGCGCCGAACAGGGCGGCGAGGAAGTGCTCCTGCGGAAAGAAGGGGCGCGCGGTAGCCAGGAAATGGTCGATACCCGCCTGTACGGACGCCCACTGAAAACCGAAGTTGTTCAGAAGCACATCCAGTTGGCTGATCTCACCTACCTCCTCCGTCAGCGAATAGTAATCGCCGCTCATGTAGGCGCTGATGTAATGGCCCATCACCTTGCCGTAATTCAGGACCAGCAGGGCCAGCGGGATGAGAGCCAGCGCCATCACATAGGTATGCTTGCCGCCGCCGCGCCGGCGCAGGTCGCCACGGAGGCGCACGTACACGAGCAGCGGTACCAGCCCGCCGTAAAGCAGCAGGTTGCGGCTGATCGAATTGGTGTAAGCCATGGCCAGCAGTACGAAATACAGCAGCGAGAACCACCAGCTCTTTCGCAGGAGCGCCAGCGACACGAAGCAGATGGAAACGAGGCCAACGGCAGCAACGGTCTTGATGAACAGATAAGCATCCTTTTCGCCGAAACCTTCGAAGTCGCCGCCGCGCGCGGCGGCCGCGTTGATTAGCGCGGTATCCAAGCCGACCAGAGAGAAATAAAGGATGTATGCGCCGATGCCGAGCAGAACCGAAGCGCGCCAGATGGCGAGGTCGTCACCCGCCGCCAGTCGCACCCCGATCCAGCGCACCGCGCGCTCGGATACACCGGTGTGCGGACGGTACAGATAGCCGCAAGCCATCCCGGTCGCCATCAGCAGGATGTGGGTGGCGGTCATCAGACCCGGCTCACCGTTGAGAGCAATGAAGGCGCTGACCTCCTCGCCGCGTTCTACCAGTCTGAGCAAGTCGAACAGCGGGTAGAGGCAGGCACCGATCAGGAACCAGATCAGCGTCGCCGCCAGCAGGATACCGAAGGCCGAGCGGCGCAGGCTCAGGCCGATGACGACGCAAACCAAACAGGTGGCGACCAGATAAATGAACATCAGCGCTGCGTCCAAGGCTCTCTCCGGATGAGGGTGTCAGCTTGCGCGTGAGACTTCGCCATGGGCGGCAAAGGCTCGGTTCAGGCTGGTGTTGCGGCTGGAATTGAAAACCCGCGCAATCAAGAGCAGGTCACGCAAGGAGGGAATGGCTCGACAGCGGAAAAACATCTTCAGGTAAGCCATCTTGAGTGGATAGCGCAAATACACGCGCAGCATGAAATCGAACAGGCATTGCGCGGCGAAGGACTTGGCCAACTCGGGATTGGTTTTCAAGTATTCGGCGATGAGAACCAGCTTCGCATTTCCCGTGAAGACGCTGCCCTCGGAGCGGGTCAGCGTTTTTTCGTGCGAAAAGAAGCGATACACGCCATAGGGCTCTTCGATGTAAGCGGCGTAACCGCCATCCGCACAAAAGGACAGCGTGAAGAAATAATCCAGCATCTCCTTGTCGCCGTAAGTGATCTTCTTCGCAGAGGCGCGGTACATACTGCCGGAATGACAGCCGGTGATGCCGTAAAACTTGGCCAGATCTCGGGCGTACAGCTTGCCGGACGGGATGAAGCGGCTCATCGGCACCACCGGCATGCCGACGGCGGACTGGCCGCGCTCGTTGATGATGAGCATGCGATGCCAAACGATCCTGCATTCGGGATTGGCGTCGAGATAATCGGCCAGGCACTGCAGCTTGCCCGGCAGGCAGTAGTCATCGCCATCGACATTGGCGACGTACTCGCCTCGCGCCATGTTGTGCACGGTCAGGTAATTGGCAGTGGCACCGATATTTCTTTCATGGAGCAGCGGCCGCACCACGCTGGGATAGCGTTCCGCAAATTCGCGCACGATGCCTGCCGTGCCGTCGGGAGAGCCATCGTCGCCGACAATGATCTCGAACTCGAAATCGGTCACCTGATCGACAATGCTCTGCAGGCACTGGCGGATGTACTTCTCCTGCTTGTAGGTCATCACGCACACCGATACCTTGGGTCGTCCGCTTTTCGCTTCCATATTTCTCCTTGTCGAAAATTAGCGCGCGAACTGGGCGCGCCGCATGTCGTTGAATGTTTCCCTGATCCAGGACGAGGCCATGGCGGCCACCGCCACCACGCCCAGGCTCAATAGCGCGATTCCGGCTGCTACCAGCCAGCGCTCCTGCGGCCAGTGCATGCTCCAGTGGGCACAGAGGGCAGCGGCCAGCGCCGCCAGCACGATGGCGCTCACATCGCGCCGCAGCCATTGCCCGTGCAGGCCCTTGATGAAGCGTGCATGCACGCTTGGCACATAGATCAGGAAGAAGGCGATATTGGCGCCCAGCCAGGCGTAGCCCGCGCCCACCGCTCCATAACGCCAGGCTGCCCATACCAGGGCCGGAATCAGGAGCAGCACGAACAAGGCATTGCCGATCAAATGCAGCTTCAGGTCGCCCTTGGCGAATTGCAGGTAATAAGGGAAAGCTACCAAGGCCATGATGCCGTTGCCCAGCGCATACAGTGTCAATACTGGGGCGGCGTGCCGCACCACCTCGGCGTCGCCGGTCCACGCCCACAGCACCTGCTCCGCAAAGACGGCCAGCATCAGCGCCGCCGGCACGGCGATCACGCCGACCAGTTGGGTGGTGTTGCGATACAGCCGGATCAAGCCCGCTTCATCTCCTTCGGCCGACAGCTTGGTCAGGCGCGGCAGCAAGGCCACGCTGATCGGACCGCTGATGACGATGACGCCGCTGGCCACCAGCACGGCCAGCGTGAAATAGGCGTAATCGGCCAGCGGCAGCAGCTTGGACAGCACCAGCTTGTCGGTCTGGGTCACCAGCACCCAAACCGAATTGGTGAAGGCGAGGGTGAGCGAGAAGCTCAGTACGCCGCGCAGGGGCGCCCACTCCCAGCGCAGAGCGTGCCGGCCCGATGCCGGCGGCAGCAGGTGATAGGTCTGCCGCACCAACAGCGCCAGCTCGGCAACCGCGACCGCAAGCTGAAAGGCGAAGAAGGCGGTCGGACTGGTACCGACGTAAATAAAAAAGGGAATCACCAGCACGAAGCGCGCCGTCGCCACGGCACTGTTGAAGGCGCCCAGCCATACCAGGCGCTCGAAGCCGCCGATGGCACCGCGGTACAAGCCAGAGATCCAGCGCAATGCGACGATGGCCGCCATCAGCATCAGGGCATTGCGCACCTCGGCCAGCGGCAAGTGCTGCACGTTAAGCCAGCTCGCCGCGGTGAAACCGGCGCCCGCCATCATCGCCGCCGCGCCGACCACTCCCACGCCGACGAAGATGCCTTCCAGCGCACGCAACAACCGGCGCAAGGCCAGGGCATCGATGGCGCCGCCGCGATAGCGGGCAGTCTCGCGCGCCATGGTCGGCGTCAAGCCCAAATCCAGCAACTGGAACCACATCTGCAGCATGGTGAAGAAGCCCACCAGCCCATAGGCTTCCGCGCCCATGTAACGGATGTAGAGCGGCACCATGAGAATGGCGATCACGGTGCCGTAGATCTGGCTCGCGTAACTGGCGATGACATTGTGCTTGAGCGACAGACTCATATCCCAACCTGAGAATCGGCATGCTGATACTCATGCGACAGGAGCGCCATCGCGACCAGGTCGACCCATTCACCTTCCTTGAATGCCGCCAGGCGCAAGCGGCCCTCTTCCACGAAGCCCACTTTCCGGTACAGGCGCAAGGCACGCTCGTTGTCGGCCAGCACGTGGAGGCCGACGCGGCGCAGGCCCAGATCGGCAAAGGCATGCCGCAGCATGCCGCGCGTGGCGAACTCTCCGGCGCCCTTTCCCTGCGCCGCCTTATTGCCGATCCAGATACCGAGCTCGCCGCAGCGCGCGATCCAGTCGATGCCAAGCAGATACACCGCCCCGATGGCGTGCTCAGAGTCGGCTTCGCACACCGCCAGCCGCACATTGCCGCCGCGCGAGCCCAGGTAGCGATCGAACCACCGCTCATCCACCTCTCCCGCCACGAAGCGGAAAGGGCTGACCAGCCAGCGTTGCACTTCGCGGTCGTTGCGCCACTGGTTGATCAATGCCAGGTCGGCATGTGTCAGTTCGCGCAGGAAATAACTCACGATTGCACCTCGACCCGGATGTCATGTTCCATGTTGTCCATCATGTCGAGCATTTCTTCGCGGCTCTCGAAGCGCAGCATCATCGTCCCGAGCGTATCGTGCGAGCCGCTGAACGCATTGACCGGATCGCCGGGCTTGACCCAGATATCCTGCTCGACAATGCGCGCACGCGCCCGCTCGGACAGGCGGATGCCGGCGAAACTGCCGCGCTCCAGTGCATGCACCATGTAGCTCGACCAATGTCCTTGCGTCGGCAGCATACGCAGCCCCGAGCAGTCCAGGCCCAATGCGGCATCCACCGTGTACTTGACGAGATCCACGCCGGTCGCATTCCTGATCACCTCTGGGATCAGGCACCCGCCGTTGCGCGGGCCGATTTCCAGAAAGTAGAGGCGGCCGTCTTCTGTGAAGACGAAATCGAAATTGAGCGCGCCGGTCTTCATGCCGAGCAGGCGCAGCAGCCTCTGGGCTTCGGCATGCGCGCCATCCAGCATGACGTCGGAGTGCGAACTGGGGAAGCTTTCTCCGATCGGCACCAGGCCATTGCACAGCTTGTCGAAATGCTCGTCGGCCCAGCAGCGGAACACCAGCTTGCCATCCACCATGAAACCGTCGCCCGCGACCTGGTAGGCGTTGCGTACGATGCGCTCCTCCACCACTACCATCTTTGCCCGGGAGAACTCGAGCGCATGATCGAAGGCCGCGTCGAAAAGCGCGGGATTATCCAAGCGGGTGACGCCCTTGCTGCCCGAGGAATCGACCGGCTTGACGAAGGCGGGCACACCGATTTCCGCCAGCCAGACACGTGCCTCTTCGCGATCATGGAAGGAACGCGAACGCGGCACATTGAAGCCATGCCGCTCCTGGAATGCCCGGAACAGATCCTTGCGCGCCAGCGTCAGCACCGCTTCATAAGGATTGGAGGGCAGCCCGAGCC
>JAEWBA010000364.1 GCA_023391395.1 Pseudomonadota bacterium | reverse complement strand
CCCTACCACATCCTGTGGGGCGAACGCTGCGTGCGCTCGGTGGCCAACCTGACGCGCGCCGACGGCGAGGCCTTTTTTTCGCTGGTGGAAGAGTTCGAGGTGCAGACGCGGCCGGTGCCATTCCGGCTGGAAGACGCGAACCTGGCGCTGGCCGCTCTGCGTGACGGCGCCTTCGATGGCGCGGCGGTGCTGCTGCCGCAGCACGGCTAGCGCCTATTTGCTCTCGAAGCTGGTGACGCCATCCCAATCGGCGCCCGGCGGATGCGCGCGGTAATGCGCAATGCGGTCCAGATAAAGCGCGTACAAGCCCTCGTCCGGATGCGCCCTGTGCAATTTTCGCAGCAGGCTTTCAGCGCCATCCCATTGCTGGCTGCGCACCAGCTCCAGCGCCTGATGCCATTTTTCCAGCGCGGCAGCCGTGGATGCGTCCAGTTCCGCGGCAAGACCGAGCGGCTCGTAAATCGGCACCGGTTCGTTCTTGCCCTTGACCCGCACCCGGTCCAGCTCGCGATACGCGAATTCCGGTGCCGCCAGGCGGGTGCCTTCGCCGACCGTGATGCCGACGCCATAGACCTTGGTGATGCCTTCCAGGCGTGAACCCAGATTGACCGCGTCACCCATCACCGTATAGGCGCGGCGGATCCTGGAACCCATGTCGCCCACGCGCATCTCGCCGGTATTCAGGCCGATGCCGATCTTCAGCGCCGGCCAGCCGCGCGCCAGGAATTCGGCATTCAGCCGGGCCGCGGTCGCCTGCATCTTCAAGGCCGTCGCCACCGCGCGCGAGGCGTGGTCGGGCAGCGCCAGCGGCGCGCCCCAGAAGGCCATGACGGCGTCGCCGATGTACTTGTCCAGGGTGCCGCGATTGCCGCGGATGTCTTCCGACATGGCGGTGAGATAGATATTGATGTACTCGCGCAAGACATTCGGATCGAGCCCCTCCGAAATCGTGGTGAAGCCGCGCACGTCGCAAAACAGCACGGTCAGTACCCGGCTTTCGCCTTCCATGCTGTAGCGCCGGGGATCGGCGGCCATTTCTGCCACCAGTTCCGGCGCCACGTACTCGCCGAACAGGTTGACCATGGCCCGCCCCTTGCGGTGCTCGAACAGATAACCCCAGGCGATATTGAGGATGAAGAGGCCGAGGATCATCAGCAGCGCGGTGGCGACCGGCAGCACCATGTCATGCACCTGGTACATCCAGGTATTGAAGGCGCCGACCGCCACTGCCGCCAGTAGCGCAAGCAAGATGGAGTAAAGGGGACTGAGAGCCGGCAGCGCGAGCATCAGCACGATGCCGATTGCTGCGACTTGCAGCAGGTCGATGGCGACGGCGTAATCCGGCCGGTGCTTGAAATCCTGGTCGAGGATGGAGGCGATCATGTTGGCATGCGCTTCCACGCCGGGGTATTCGGGGTTCACCGGCGTCGCCCGCAAGTCTTTCAATCCGGCCGCCGTGGTGCCGACCAGGATGATGCGATCCCTGAGGTCTTCCTGCGAAATCCGTCCTTTGAGGACATCGGAGGCCGAGACGTAGCGGAAGGTGCCGCCCTCCGGTCCTCCGGGGCCGCGGAACTGGATCAGCGCCTTGATCTCGCGCTCGACCGGGATACGTGTTTCATGCGGAGCGGTGTTCAGCCACAGCGCTTCGAGAATGCCGTAGGCGCGCTGCATTTCTTCCGAGCGGACCATATCGCTGACGAAATCCGGCCGTACTGCACTGGCCCCGAGCGCCACACGAGCAGTCGCCAGCGCCAGCGATTCGTAATAGGCGTCGCCTACTTGAGCCATCAGCGGGATGGAGCGCAGCAAACCGTCCGGGTCGAGTTCCGTATTCATGTAGCCGCCGCCGCGCGCCGCGCGCTGCAGGGCCGGCAAGGCGCCTTCATAGCCACGGAAGGGCAGCGCTTCCAGCTCGAATCCGTTCAGCTCATTCTTGGTGAAGCCCGGCGCGGGCAACAAGCCCTTGGAAGCACGGTTCGAAAGGAAGAAGGACAATACGACCGGCCTGCCCTCCAGAGCTTTAGCCAGCTGGCCATCGTAATCCATGCGCGGCTTCAAAACTGCGAGGCGTTCGCGGAAGCCGTCCACATCCTTCAATTCGCCGCGCGCCAGCGCTTCCAGCGTGCCATAGCCGGAACTGGTGTCCGGCTCGGTGAACAGCACGTCGAAGCCGACCGCCCGCGCCTGGTAATGATCGCTTAGCTTGTCGACGAAGGCGGCGAACACGTCGCGGCTCCATGGCCAACGCCCGACCTCGGCCACGCTTTTTTCGTCGATGTCGACAATGACGATGCGCGGGTCGGGCACAGCCGGCTGCATGCGCATGCGCCTGTCGTACATGAACAGGTCGATGCGATCGACCAGGGTGGTCGGAAACACCCTCAGAGTCTGCGCACATGCAGCCAGCAGGATCAGGAAGCCGAAGGTCCAGCGCAGCCAGTACTTGGACAAGAGGCGCCGCAAGATCACCTCCGCGGAAACCGTTCGGCAAGGAGGCGAAAGACGCCGCCTTCGAGAGGCGCCGCTGAGCAGACTGCGTCCGACCTGCGAAGACGCGGTACAAAATTCTTCCCTCTTCCCGTCATGCGATACCCATTCCCGCTCAAGGCCGGTACCCCGGGATCCGACTCTCATCGACTTCGTCGATCTGTGAGGGATCCATGAAGCGCCTGGCGTACTCGAGATATACCTTCTCGCGGATGAAAACGTCGAACAGATCCGGGTCGATATGCTGGCGCAGACAGAAGCCGCCGAGAATTTCCAGCGACTCGCTGAGCGTCTTGCCCTTCTTGTAAGGCCGATCGCGCGCCGTCAATGCTTCAAAGATGTCGGCAATCGCCATGATGCGCGCCGGCACCGACATCTGGTCCCCGGTCAGGCCGCGCGGATAGCCTTTGCCGTCCATGCGCTCGTGGTGGCCGCCGGCATACTCGGGTACATTCTGGAGGTGCCGCGGCCAGGGCAGCGACTCCAGCATGCGAACGGTGACGCAAATATGGTTGTTGATGATTTCCCGTTCCGCATGGGTGAGTGTGCCCGCGCGAATGGTCAGGTTCTCGATCTCGTTCGCGTCCAGCAGGTCACGTTCCGTGCCATCGGGGCCGACCCAGCGGTGACGGGCAATCTCGCGCACACACTGCTGATCCTGCTCGCTCATGCCCTCGCTGCCGATATTGGCCCGGCGCAGGAAATCCCGATCGGCGCCCAGTTGTTCCAGCTCCCTGCGCAAGGCGCTGTCGATCTCGGCCTCATCCAGGGGGTTGAGCGCCGCACGCAGACATTTTTTCCTGAGCGCGCGAATCTCGGCATCGCGCTTGAGGACTTCAAAGCGGGTGTCGACCATGTGGATGCGGTCCACGATGGTTTCCAGCTTGGTGGCTTTCTCCACCACGTGCACCGGCGTCGTGATCTTGCCGCAGTCATGCAAAAGGCCTGCCAGCCACAATTGCTTGCGCTCGTTTTCACTCAGGCGGAAGCCGGCAAACGGGCCGGTGGAGGTGGCGTGCACGGCCTCGGCCAGCATCATGGTGAGTTCCGGCACATTCTCGCAATGGCGGCCGGTATGCGGCGACTTCTCGTCGAGACCGATGTTGATCAGCTTGACGAAGGACTCGAACAAATTTTCCAGCAGCGCGATCAATTCCTGGTTGGTAATCGCAATCGCCGCCTGCGAGGCCAGAGCTTCGATGAAACGCTGGTCGGTGTTCGAGAACGCCCGGGTCTTCCCGGTCCTCGGGTCCTTCGCATTGATGAGCTGGAGCACGCCGATCACCTCGCCGGCATGATCGCGCATAGGCACCGTCAGGAAGGACTCGGAATGGTAGTCGTATTGTTCGTCGAACTTGCGTACGCCGGCGAAGTTGAATAGCTCGATGTTGTAGACATCACTGATGTTGACCGACATGCCGGTATTGGCGGCATAGGCAGCCACCGCAGTCAGATTCTTGTCGCCGTTTTCGGTAAAGAGCGGAATGTCCGGCATCTCGATGGCTTGGCCCTTGACGCCGCCCTGGTACATGCCGAGCGTGTCGTTCAGCGAAATGTGGAAGCGCAGGCTCTTGCGGTCGGGAGTGGTCCGGTACAGCGTGCCGCCGTCGGCATGGGTCATGCTTTTGGCGGCGCGCAGGATGCGCTCCAGCAGCAGGCCGGTATCGCGGTTGGCGCTGAGCTCGACGCTGAGCTCGGTCAGGCGCTCCAGCCTTTGCGCGATTTCGGCGGTGCCAAGCTCGTTCATGCGGCCTGCTCCTGGCACGGCGGGTCCGCCGGCAGATCAGATTCGGGTCTCATGGCGCTGCGGTCGCTGGATGTTGCCTGCGTCGTCAAATTCGAATTGGTCGCCGCATTGCAGGGCCCTGAAGCTACGGCCAGCGCCGCAATCGGCAAGCTGCCGCATGATCAGCTCCTCCTGCCCTGGCTTCAGATGGTAGATAAGGAATTCGACGCCGGCCGGCATGGCGGCAATGTCCGTCACCAATGACTGGGGGCAGAAATGCCCGGATTTCTCCGCCAGAGTGGCCTCGGCGTTCGGAAACGAGCAATCGACGATCACCTTTTGCAGTGTCGGGTCGGCCTTGAGCGTATCCCACAGCTCCGGCGTCGAGCGCATGTCGCCGGAGAACAGGAAGCTCGCATCTCCCTGGCGCACGTGATAGGCCACCGAACCGGCGGTGTGATTGACGGGGTGGGATGTCAGCACGCGCCTGCCGATGGTGACGGCCTCGCCCGGCCTGAATGGCGACCAGCGCAGGATGGAGTCATTGGCATGCGGAAGCTCGGCGAAGTTCGGCCACATCACCCAGTTGAAGAGGTGCTGCTTGAGCGACGCGATCACCGCTTCCGAAGCGTGTACCGTCACCGGGCCGGTGCGCTTGCCGAATACGGCATCGACCAGTAGCGCCAGCCCGGCGACATGGTCGAGATGAGAGTGCGAGAGAAAGACGTGATCGATGCGCACCAGCTCATCGAGACCAAGACTGGAGAGGCCGGTGCCGGCGTCGAGCAGAATGTCATGGTCCACGCGAAGACAGGTTGTCAGGCGCTGCCGGCCGCCGATACCGCCAGCGCAACCCAGGATGCGCAGCTTCATTCCGTCCCGCCGCCGGCTTCGACGAGGAGGCAACGCGTCATGGAGCCGTGCGAGGGGCGCGTCGAGGAAAGGCCAGCCATCGTTTTTCTCCCTTGGTTTTTTGGAATGATTGTAGACCGATTCAGGCTTGCTTTTTATACCATCACTGAAAATGACTCTGTTTTATCGACACATTTTTACAACTCGCCTTATATAATTCCTCCAGCCCGGCCTGGTCCTGTGCGGCCGGTATAGGAACCCCACACAATGGACAATCAACATGAGCGCGGTTCTCGGCATGCAGCAAAACGGCGGAGAGGACGTCAATATCCGCCTGAATTTCTTCAAGAAGCTGCAGGTGGTGACGAACAAGATCCACGCCACCAGCAATGTCGATGAAATCATGCTCGATGTGTCACAGGATATCTGTGACCTCTTCAACTGCGACCGCCTGACGATCTATGGCGTCGGCGAGGACAAGGCTTCGATCGTCTCCAAGGTCAAGACCGGGCTCAATTCGGTCAACCAGCTCAAGCTGCCGATTTCCGATCAGAGCGTGGCCGGATATGTGGCGCTGACGCGCAAGCTGGTCAATATCAAGGACGTCTACGACGAGGCCGAGCTGAAGGCTCACTCCCCGCAACTCCAATTCCTGCGCGAGGTGGACCGCCGCACCGGCTACCGGACCAAGCAGATGCTGGTCGCCCCCCTCATCGACGAGCGCAGCAACGAACTCCTGGGGGCGGTACAGCTCATCAACAATCGCGAGGGCACAAGCTTTTCCCCGATCACGGAGGACGGCGTGCGCGAGCTGTGCAAGACGCTGGCGATTGCCTACACGCAGCGCCTGCGCCCGCCGCCGCCCGTGCGCTCAAAATACGACCAACTGATCGCGGAAGCCGTCCTCTCGGCCGGCGAGCTGGAACTGGCGACGCGCTCGGCGCGGCGCAAGGGCGACGATGTGGAACAAGTCCTGGTGCGCGAATTCCAGGTCAAGCTGCCGGCGATCGGCCAGGCGCTGTCCAGGTTCTTCGGCGTACCCTACGAATCCTTCAAACCGGATCGCATCAAGCCGGTGGACCTGCTCAAGAACCTGAAGCGCGAATTCGTCGAGCAAAACCAGTGGTTGCCCATCGAGGATGGCAAGGACGGCATGGTCATCCTCGCGGTCGACCCGGAGCAGGTGAAAAGCACCCGCGTCATCAACAACATCTTCCCCAAGACCCAGTTCGTCTACCGCGTCACCACGAACGCGGAATTCAAGCAGACGCTGGACCAGTTCTATGGCGCCGAAATCGATACCGGCTCCGTCGACGAGCTTCTCTCAGGCCTGGAGGCAGGCGACGAAGAACACGAGCTTTCCGAAGCAGACATCTCGGCCGCTGCGGAGAACGAGCTGGTCAAGCTGGTCAACAAGATCATCATCGATGCCTACCGCCAAGGGGCATCCGACATCCATATCGAGCCGCGTCCGGGCAAGGAAAAGACCATCATCCGCTTCCGCAAGGATGGCTCGCTTGAGCCCTATATCGAGATTCCGGCAAGCTACCGTCACGCGCTGGCCGCCCGCATCAAGATCATGTGCGAGCTGGACATTTCCGAGCGCCGCAAACCGCAGGATGGCAAGATCAAGTTCAAGAAATTCGGACCGCTCGATATCGAACTGCGCATCGCCACCATTCCTTCGGCCGGCGGCGTCGAAGACATCGTGATGCGTATCCTGGCCGCCGGCGAGCCAATTCCGCTCGACAAGCTGGGCGTGCTGCCGCACAACCTGGAACGTCTGAAGAGCGCCGTCAGCAAGCCTTACGGCCTGTTCTTCGTGTGCGGCCCGACCGGCTCCGGCAAGACCACCACTCTGCATTCTGTCCTGCATCATCTCAATACGCCCGACACCAAGATCTGGACCGCGGAAGACCCGGTAGAAATCACGCAAAAGGGCTTGCGCCAGGTGCAGGTCAACCGCAAGGCCGGCCTCGACTTCGCTACCGCCATGCGCGCCTTCCTGCGCGCCGATCCGGACGTAATCATGGTCGGTGAAATGCGCGACAAGGAAACCGTGGCCATGGGGATCGAGGCTTCCCTCACCGGCCACCTGGTGTTCTCCACCCTGCACACCAACAGTGCGCCGGAATCCATCGTGCGCCTGCTCGACATGGGCATGGACCCGTTCAACTTCGCCGATGCTCTTCTTGGGGTGCTGGCGCAGCGGCTGGCCAAGCGACTATGCAACAACTGCAAACTTGCCTACGAGCCCTCGGTCGAGGAATTGCAGGCGTTGCTGGTCGAATACTGCGAAGAGTTGCGCAATACCGAGCCGTTCCAGAAAGACGAAAAGGCAGCGCAGAATGCGGTACTGAAGAACTGGGCGCGGAACTATTGCGACAGCAGCGGCAAATTTCAGCTGTATAAGGCAGTCGGCTGCGA
Organism: Pseudomonadota bacterium; assembly: GCA_023391395.1. Taxonomy (GTDB): domain Bacteria; phylum Pseudomonadota; class Gammaproteobacteria; order Burkholderiales; family Burkholderiaceae_D; genus Noviherbaspirillum. The sequence goes on along the minus strand of JAEWBA010000364.1, from coordinate 3,206 downwards.
CCAGTGCAGTGGCGGCTACAAGGGCCGCGTTGGCCTGCATGAGCTGATGACAGGCACGGACCGCATGAAGCGCCTGATCCAGGAGCACAGCCGCGTCGCCCTCATGCTGGCGGCCGCGCTGGAAGACGGCATGCTGACGCTGAAGATGGACGGTATCGAAAAGGTCTTGGCCGGCATTACCGACATCAAGCAGGTGCGGGCGGTGTGCATCAAGTAGGCCACCGGTTACCTGATCAAGCAGCCTCCCCGATCCCCTCACCTCGTCGAGAAGATTTCGCCGCTGTCATTCCGATGAGCCAGCGACGAGGAATCTCGAACGCCGTACGATGTAGAGCGAAACGAGATTTCTCGCTGCGCTCGAAATGACAGAACCGTTGGAATCCCTCAACGGACCACGCAATCAACCGCTTCGCTCTGTCCGGAGCTGCCGGGACCACCCGCATTGCCGGCATTGAACGACGGCGGCGGCACGAACTGTATGTTCGGATTCGAGGGCACGATCACCGGCGGTTGGTTTATGCTCGGAACGTAACCGAACTGCCCGGCCTGAAAGCCAAGGCTGCCGCCATTGTTGGTCACGAGGATGGCGCCGTCGGTCACGTTCAGGTGCAACCCCGGCGCAAGCGGCGGCGGTGCGGAGGGCCCCGTTGGCGCCGAGGGTGTCGATGGCGTCGACGACGGCATTGGCGCTATCGGGGGCAAGGTCAATGGACCCGCAGGTGCCGACGGTCCCCCAGACGCCGGTGGCGTTGATGGTGTCGCTGGCGCCGGCGTCCCGATCGGCCCCGGCGGCAAGCCGCCCGGCGATGGCGGTGATCCACCGACCTTTTCGGTTGGCATCTGCCCCGGACTCGGCGGCCCGCCGCTGCCGACCCTTCCTGTCAGTGCCGTTCCGCCCGGTGTCGGCGGTGTTGACGACAACAAGTTTCGCACCAAATCCGACTGCGCATTGTCGTTCGGCCCACTTGCTGCTGGCGGCGGTGGCACGTATTGGGCAATGAAGGTGGTGCCGCGAATGCCGATCGTCGCCGTCGGGGTATTCAGGCCTACGCGCTCACGGTTGCGCTTGCCGAGCGCGCCGGTAATCGCGCGCAAGCCTCCCTTGACCAAGCTGAAAGTCGCGCTGTCGGCATCCGGTTTGGCTTCGTCATAGGAAAAGCTGTCGATCTTCACCTGCGAATCCGGACGCAGCGTGATTTCGCTGTTGTCGATGAAACGGACGCGCGCGTAGGTGTTCTTTTCGGTGATCAACGTATCGCCCGATTCGACTTCGGATTTCAGCGACAACACCTTGACCGATCCGTCCGGCTTCTTCGCCAGCAGCGGACCGCTGAGATTCACCACGGTACCCGCCATGCCGGCCGCATGGGCCAGGGTCGCCGCGCACAGCAGTATCGCCAGCAGCAGGAGCTGCGTCAGCCCCGCCTTAATTGCAATACAGTTTTGTAGCTGGTTTTGTAGTCGAGCCATTTTCGCTTGCTCCGTTATCTGCTGTCGCCGTACCGCCGTTGCCGTCGTTGTCCCTGCCGCTATCCATGCTCCTGCCGTAACCGCCGGGACCGGCGCCTGCTCCGCTACCCGGAGCGACCGCCTGCGTCGATGCGATGATGGTGCTGGTGACGGTCTTGAGGGTTTGATCGACAGCGTTCCTGACCGGCGACCCGGGCTGCGGGGTGGGGGTTGGGAGCGGCGTTGGCGCCGGTTTGATATTCCCGTTCGCCTCCTGCGTGATGCCACCGCCCGCCTGTACGGGCACATTGATGGCAATGGCATCGCCGGCCTTCAGCTTGACGGCGCCCGCCGTTGCTACCACCGCATTGATGGTCAGGTTGTCATTGCCGCTGCCGCTGGCGCCCGCTTCCAGCGCGATGCTGCCGCTGTCGGATCTGATTTCGCCGTTGATGGTGAGCGGGCTGTGCGCGGTCAGACTGATGGCGCCGGCGCCGGTCCTGATGATCGGCTCCGGAGTCATCGACGGCTCGTAAGGTGATTCGGACGGAAATTCCGTATCAGAGTGGAGGTTCGGATCGTACGCGGCGACAGTCAGCGCACCCCTATTGGTGATCGTGATGCCGCCGCCGGCTTCCCCTGTCTGATACGCATACTGGATAGTCATGGGGCCGGTATTGGTGATGTTGATATCGGATTGCCCGACATTGTCCATATTCACGGCCCCCAGGGACGCAACCTGGGTGGTGAGCGAAATTCCGCCGCCGGCTACTGCGGTCAGACTCTCGCCCTTGACCAGTGAACCGGCACCACCCGCAATGGCGCCGTCAGTGCCGAGAAATACATTGCCGGTCCCGGCATCGATTCTGCCGGTGACGCTGATGCCGACCGGCGAACCGCTCGGCGCTTCGGCTGGCGTCGACATGTTATTGGTGAAGGCCGGCTCTTCGGAATAGCCCGTTCCCGTGTAAATCAGGATATCGCCGCCGTTGCCAGCCTGCCGGACTTCGTTGACGGTGAGCGTGCCGTAATTGAAGATGTCGATTTCGGAATTGCCGACGGTGTCGGTGTTGATTGCCCGCAAGGCGGCGACTTCGGTGTTCAGGAAAATGCCGCGCCTTGCCTCGGCGTTCAGGCTGTCTCCCATGACAATGCCGTAGCCGTCGATCGCGCCGTCAGAACGCAAGTCCACGTTGCCTTGCTGGGTACGGACTGCGGAATAGATGCGGATGTCGCCCGCCGACGTCAACGCGATATTGCCGGCGTCGGTGCTGACGCCATAGAGGTAATACCCGCCTTCCGAATCGCTCAGACTGGTAATGGTCAGGTCGCGCGAATTGCGGAAATTGAAGTCGCCGCTGAGGGTCGAGCCGGCCAGATTGTCGATGGCATTGGCGGCATGAACGAGATTGACCGGCCCGCCCGCCTCGATCCCCAAGTCCTGCACGTCGATCGCGCCGCCCTGGCTCACGCCGGCGGTGCTCAACAGACCGATGCGGGTAGTGACTGCGCTGCGGTCGGTGGCCGCATCCGTGCCGGTATTGGTAATGCCCGCGACATAAATCGGTCCGGCTGAGGCGGACGAGCCGATGCCGATGGTGGGGGCGGCGATCTTGTACAGCTTGGTGATGGCAAGGCAGGGCGACGAGTTGCAAGTGGCCGAGCCGACCGTGACGGCGCGCCCGTTGGTATAGGGACGAATATCCGCCTGGTTCGCTGCAATCGTGCCATCCAGCGTGAGGCTGTCGGCCTCGATG
>JAEWBA010000329.1 GCA_023391395.1 Pseudomonadota bacterium | reverse complement strand
TAGGACAACTTGCGCCAGGCGTCGAGTTCGGCGCCGCTGATCTGCGGATATTCGGCCGGCAGGTACAAGCCGCCATCGGGCGCCAAGCCGCCTAGCAGGATTTGGGAAAAGGATTGCGCCGGCGATTGGCCGCGCGTGGAAACATATTGCATGGGCAGGAAAAGAAAAGGTTTTCGCCAATTATAAGTGTGCAGCCCGAACCGGGCCGCACAGGCAGATTGCGCGATTCTGTAGGGCAAGGCAGGATATCCTGCCCGGCTTCAGCTGAGGTGTTCCATGCGAATCCGGGTCACCTCGCCGACCACTGTCTGCAGGGCTTCGATCTTGGCAATCGCCGCCGTCACGTTCTTTTCCTGGGTTTCGTGGGTCAGCATGATGATGTCGGTGCGCGTTTCGCCTTCGCCCGGTTCCTTCTGCAGCATGGCGTCGATCGAGATGCCCGAGTCGGCAAGGATGCGCGTGATGTCGGCCAGCACGCCTGTCTGATCAGCCACCTGCATGCGCAGGTAGTAGCTGGTGGTAACTTCCGACATCGGCAGGATGGGAATATCGCTCATCGCCTCCGGCTGGAAGGCCAGGTGCGGCACCCGGTGTTCGGGATCGGCGGTCGCCAGGCGCGTGATGTCGACCAGGTCGGCGATCACGGCCGAGCCGGTCGGCTCGGCGCCGGCGCCCTTGCCGTAGTACAGCGTCGGGCCGACGGCATCGCCCTGCACCACCACCGCGTTCATCGCGCCCTCGACATTGGCGATCAGGCGCTTGGCCGGAATCAGGGTCGGGTGCACGCGCAGCTCGATGCCGGCCGCGCCATTGACTTCGGCGCGGCGCGCAATGCCCAGCAGCTTGATGCGATAGCCGAGCTGCTCAGCGTAGCGGATATCGGTGGCCTGCAACTTGGTGATGCCTTCCACATAGGCCTTGTCGAACTGCACCGGAATACCGAAGGCAATCGAAGCCAGGATGGTGGCCTTGTGGGCAGCGTCGATGCCTTCGATATCGAAGGTCGGATCCGCTTCGGCGTAGCCCAGGCGCTGGGCTTCCTTCAGCACCACGTCGAAATCCAGGCCCTTGTCGCGCATTTCGGACAGGATGAAATTGGTGGTGCCGTTGATGATGCCGGCCAGCCACTGGATGCGGTTGGCGGTCAGGCCTTCGCGCAGCGCCTTGATGATGGGGACGCCGCCGGCCACGGCTGCTTCGAAAGCCACCATCACGCCCTTGTCCTGCGCCGCCTTGAAAATTTCATTGCCATGCAGGGCCAGCAAGGCCTTGTTGGCGGTGACCACGTGCTTGCCGTTGGCGATCGCCTTGAGCACCAGCTCCTTGGCAATGCCGTAGCCGCCGATCAGTTCGACAACGATATCGATGTCGGGATGATTGACCACCAGGTTGGCGTCGTTCACCACTTCGCATTGGTTGTGCGTCAGTTGGCGCGCACGCTCCGTGTTCAGGTCGGCCACCATGGTGATCTGGATCGGGCGGCCGGCGCGGCGCGTGATTTCCTCCTGGTTGCGATTCAGGACGTCGAAAGTGCCGCCACCGACGGTGCCGATGCCTAGCAGGCCTACTTTGATGGGTTTCATATGCGTGATAAATAAGATGGCGTTGAATTCCGTGTCTGGAGCAGCGCAGCGGCCTGCCTAGGCTGCCTTGCTGTGGCGTTTGCGATAGCCGTCCAGGAAACGCGCGATGCGCCCGACCGCCTCGGTCAGGTCGTCCGAATTGGGGAGGAAGACGACACGGAAATGGTCCGGCGCAATCCAGTTGAAGCCGGTGCCCTGCACGATCAAGACTTTTTCCTCGGCCAGCAGCTCATAGGCGAACTGCTGATCGTCATTGATCGGGTACAGCTTGGGGTCGAGTTTCGGGAACATGTATAGCGCCGACTTCGGCTTGACGCAGGACACGCCCGGAATGTCGGTCAGCAGCTTGTGGGCCAGGTCACGCTGGCGCAGCAGGCGCCCGCCCGGGCCGACCAGGTCATTGATGCTCTGGTAACCGCCCAGCGCGGTCTGGATCGCAAACTGGCCGGGCACATTGGCGCACAGCCGCATCGAAGCCAGCATGTTCAAGCCTTCGATGTAATCCTTGGCATGCTTCTTTTCCCCGGACACCACCATCCATCCAGCGCGATAGCCGCAGGACCGGTAATTCTTGGACAAGCCGTTCAGGGTCACGAACAGCACGTCGTCAGCCAGCGAAGCGATCGAAGTATGGGTGGCGCCGTCGTACAGCGTCTTATCGTAAATCTCATCGGCAAAGACGATCAACTGGTGTTTGCGCGCCAGTTCGACGATGTCCTGCAGCAGCTCGACGGGATACAGCGCGCCGGTCGGGTTGTTGGGATTGATGACGACGATGGCGCGGGTATTCGAGGTGATCTTCTTCTTGATGTCGTCGATATCCGGCAGCCAGCCGGCGCCTTCGTCGCAGACATAGTGCACCGGCCGACCGCCCGACAGGCTGACCGCGGCCGTCCACAAGGGGTAGTCGGGCGCCGGCACCAGCACTTCGTCGCCGCCATTGAGCAGGCCGTTCATGCCCATCACGATCAATTCGGAAGCGCCGTTACCGATATAGACGTCCTCGATGGTCACGCCGGGAATCTTCTTTTCCTGCGTGTAGTGCATGATGGCCTTGCGTGGCGCAAACAAGCCCTTGGAATCGGTGTACCCGGCCGAATTGGACATGTTCAGGATCATGTCCTGGACGATTTCATCCGGCGCATCGAAGCCGAACACGGCCAGATTGCCGATATTGAGCTTGATGATCTTGTGGCCCTCGTCCTCCATCTGCTTGGCCTTCTCGAGGACCGGGCCACGGATGTCGTAACAGACATCTGCCAACTTCTTCGATTTCTGAACTGGTCGCACGCGCGCAATCCCTTGTAAAAAACGCAAAAAATGGGATGCAATGCTGCACCGCCAAAAGGATCATTTTGCCGAAAGGCACCCGTTTTATCAATCTTTGCCCCTTTGCGTACTGCTGTTTCTGCAAGGGAAACGCTACAATGCGGCATCTTTTTTATAGAGTTGCCGGAATTTCACGCCCGGAAGCCAGTCGCAGCAGAATGTGTCGCCCGCCTATAAAGGACTTGCGACGATTTCTTCCGCCCTTCCGCCTGAACGCCATGAAACTCCACTCATCCCAAACCCAGCATTACCAGACCGTTACGGCATACGACGAGACCGGTGTCGAGATCAATGCCGTGCGCTTTACGCATAGCCTTGTGGTGCTGCCCGAAATTGCGCCCATGCCCTGGCCGCCGGAATCTTTCGCCAGCCTTGAAAGCGAACACTTTGCCCAAATCGAAGCGCAAGCGCCGGATGTCGTCATCTTTGGAACCGGACAGCGCCAGCGCTTCGTCCACCCGCGCCTGATCGCCGGGCTGACCGCCCGCCGCATAGGTGTCGAATGTATGGACAACCAGGCCGCCTGCCGCACCTACAACATTCTCATGGCAGAAGGCCGCAAGGTCGCACTCGCTCTGCTGTTCGAAACCGATCCCCCAACCGCTTCCAGTCCTAAATGACCGAACCGCATAAATCCAAGCCCCTCGTCTGGACCCTATTCCTGATCTTCACCCTCATCTGGTTTTACATGCTCGGCGCGCGCACCCTGGTGCCGACCGATGAGGGCCGCTATGCCGAAATGGCGCGCGAGATGGTCGCCACCGGGGACTGGATCACGCCACGCCTGAACGGCATCAAATATTTCGAAAAACCGCCGCTGCAGAACTGGATGAATGCGCTCACCTTCAAGGTCTTCGGCCTGGGCGAATGGCAGGCACGGCTGTGGACCGGCCTGACTGGCTTTCTCGGCATTCTCTTGACTGCCTTGGCCGGTCTGCGCCTGTTTGGCCCGCGGGTAGGCCTCCTGGCAGGCGCGGTGCTGGCGTCCAGTTTTTGGTGGGCGGCGCTCGGTCATGTCAATACCCTGGACATGGGCCTGGCCGGCATGATGACCCTGGCCTTGTGCTCGCTGCTCATTGCCCAGCGCGATGGCGCCAGTGCTACGGAACGCCGCAACTGGATGCTGGCCTGCTGGGCCGGCATGGCGCTGGCGGTCTTGTCGAAGGGCTTGATCGGCGTTGTTTTGCCTGGCGCGGTATTGGTCCTGTATACGCTGTTCGCGCGCGACTGGGGCATCTGGAAGCGTTTGCATCTCGGCATCGGCCTGCTGCTCTTTTTCGCAATCACCGTACCGTGGTTCGTGCTGGTGTCGATGAGAAATCCGGAATTCGCGCACTTCTTCTTCATCCACGAACATTTCCAGCGCTTCACCAGTG
>JAEWBA010000307.1 GCA_023391395.1 Pseudomonadota bacterium | reverse complement strand
GTCCTGGTTCGGCAAGATCGTCGATTATCTGTGGCATATCACCTTGCCGGTGACGGCTTCGGTCGCCGGTTCCTTCGCGGTGATGACCATGCTGACCAAGAACACCTTTCTCGAGGAAATCCGCAAGCAATACGTGCTGACCGCGCGCGCCAAGGGGTTGGAAGAGCGCGCCGTGCTGTACAAGCACGTGTTCCGCAATGCCCTGATTCCGCTGGTGACCGGCTTCCCGGCTGCCTTCATCGGGGCCTTCTTCGCCGGCAGCCTGCTGATCGAGACGCTGTTCTCGCTCGACGGACTGGGATTGTTGTCCTATGAATCGGTGGTGCGGCGCGATTATCCGGTGGTGATGGGCACGCTCTACCTGTTCACGTTGATCGGCCTGGTGGTCAAGCTGCTGGGCGATCTCTGTTACGTGTGGGCCGATCCGCGCGTCCAGTTTGAAAGCCTTGCCCGATGAACAAGCAAGCGACGCCTTCCCTGTCTCCCGGCCGCCGCATCTGGCTGCGCTTCCGGCAGAACCGCCGCGGTTACTGGAGCCTGATCCTGTTTTCCGTCCTGTTTGCCATCAGCCTGCTGGCCGAAGTTCTTTCCAACGACAAGCCGCTGGTCGTGCGCTACCAGGGCGAGCTGATGTTTCCCATCCTTACCCAGTATTCGGAAAAGGCCTTCGGCGGCGACTTCGATACGCCGGCCGATTATCTCGATCCCTTCATCCGCGACCAGTTCGACCGGGAAGGCAACTGGGCGATCTATCCGCTCAACCGCTACAGCTACGACACGCTGAATTACTTCGCACCATCGCCAAATCCGGCGCCGCCTTCGTCCGAGAACTGGCTGGGCACCGACGACCGCGGGCGCGACGTATTCGCGCGTCTGCTCTACGGCTTCCGGGTGTCGGTGCTGTTCGGCCTGGCGCTGACCATCACCGGCGTCATTCTCGGCGTGCTGGCCGGGGCCATACAGGGCTATTTCGCCGGCAAGACCGACTTGCTGATGCAGCGCTTCCTGGAAATCTGGGGTTCGATGCCGGAACTCTACCTGCTCATCATCTTCGCCTCCATCTTCGAGCCCAGCATCGGCCTGCTGCTGGTGCTGCTGTCGCTATTCGGCTGGATGGGCCTGTCGGACTACGTGCGCGCCGACTTTCTGCGCAACCGCAATCTCGAATACGTGCAGGCGGCGCGTGCCATTGGCCTGTCGAACGGCCAGATCATCTGGCGTCACGTGCTGCCCAACAGCCTAACGCCGGTGGTGACCTTCCTGCCGTTCCGCATGAGCGCCGCCATCCTGGCGCTGACCAGCCTGGACTTCCTCGGCCTTGGCGTGCCGCCGCCCACACCCAGCCTGGGCGAACTGCTGGCGCAGGGCAAGAACAACCTGGACGCCTGGTGGATCGCGGTCTCCACCTTCCTGGTGCTGACCATGACTTTGCTGCTGCTGACCAATATCGGCGATGCCTTGCGCAACGCGCTCGACGTGCGGAGGAAGGCATGAGCCTGCTCGATATCCGTGGATTGACGGTGCGCTTCGGCGATGCCGTGGTGGTGGACGACGTCAGCTTTGCGATTGCTCCTGGCGAGAAATTTGCGGTGGTGGGCGAGTCCGGATCGGGCAAGACCGTCACTTCGCTCGCTGTGCTGCGCCTGAACCAGGACGCCAGCTATGAAGGGCGCATCCTTTTCGAGGGCCAGGACATCCTGAAGAAATCCGAGACGCAGATGCGCTCCTTGCGCGGCAAGGATGTGGCAATGATCTTCCAGGAGCCGATGACGGCCCTGAATCCGCTGTTCACCATCGGCAACCAGATCGCTGAAAGCCTGATGTTGCACGAGGGCCTGAACGCCCGCCTGGCGGCGCAGCGCACGGTGGAGCTGTTGCAGCAGACCGGCATTCCCGAGCCGGCGCGGCGTGCGCTCGCCTATCCGCACCAGCTGTCGGGCGGCCAGCGCCAGCGTGCCATGATCGCCATGGCGCTGGCCTGCCGGCCCAAACTCCTGATTGCCGACGAGCCCACCACGGCGCTCGACGTCACCATCCAGGTGCAGATCCTTGATCTGCTCAACCGCCTGCAGCGCGAGCATGGCATGGCGGTGATGATGATCACGCACGACCTCAACCTGGTACGTCGCTTCGCCGACCGGGTGGCGGTGATGGAAAAGGGCAGGCTGGTGGAAACCGCGAGCACGGCCGAACTGTTTGCCAATCCGCGCCAAGCCTATACCCGCAAGCTGCTCGCCAGCCAGCCGCGGCGCGTGGTCCAGGAGGTCGATAGCGGCGCGCAACCCCTGCTTGTCGCCAAGGACGTGCGCTGCAGCTTTTCGATCAAGAGCGGCTGGTTCCGCAAGACGCCCTTCGTTGCGGTGGATCGCGTGAATGTCGAACTGAGGCCGCGCGAGACCCTGGGCATCGTCGGCGAATCCGGTTCAGGGAAATCGACGCTGGGCATGGCCTTGCTGCGCCTGTCTGCCGCCAGCGTGGAAGGCCGGATCAGCTTCAAAGGGCAGCCGATCAGTGACATGACGAGCGCGTCCCTGCGCCCGATGCGCGCAAAGATGCAAGTGGTGTTCCAGGATCCTTTCGCTTCGCTGTCGCCGCGCCGGA
>JAEWBA010000188.1 GCA_023391395.1 Pseudomonadota bacterium | reverse complement strand
CGTCTATGGAAAGACCGGGACATGCGGCTCTTCGCCACCGAAGCCGCTTTCGGGGTGGCGTTCCGCCAGCATCCTCTCGATTTCGTTGACGCGCCGCGCCGGCACATCCACGATCATCAACAGCTTGCCCTTCTCGAGTTCGGGATAGAAGGCTTTCAGGCGGGAATTGGGCAGCGCTGCCGCTACCATGCTGGCCGCCCAGCCGCCGAATAGCAAGCCGGCCGCCGCCGCGATCAGGACCACGACTGCTTCAGCGGATTCGGCCGAGATATCGAAATAAAAGGTGATCAGCGCGCCGACCGCGATGCCGAGCATCGCCCCCATGACCATGCCGGACTCGGCGCCGTGCACCATATCGGTTCTTTGCAGGACATTGGCTTCCGGCAAGTCATCCGGGAGATCCGCTCCGCCGGTCATAAAGCTGATACGCCGGTGTTCGATGCGATTGAGCAGCAGATCGTCGCGCACGCGCCTCGCCGCTTCCACGTCGGGAAGCAGATAATAGAGTCGATGCCGCATGATCGTCTCCTCCAAGCACGGGTCAGAACATGAGGATTCAGTATAAACAGGCGGATGAGGGTTTCAACATGCATACAGGAACGCATGGGCTGCAACAGCCCTCATCATTGAGCCGGATCAGATACGGCAATGACAATCGCCCTCTCCAGGGCCATGCTTGCGCCTGCTTTCTAACGCTGTGACGTCCCGTCGCTTTCGCCTTGCATCTTTCCCGGGCGATGGCCGCGATTCATGCGATCTCTTCCCGGTTCGCGATACTTATTGGGCGCTGCTTCCCGACTGGAACGGGTTGCCGATGTCCCGCTCTCGCCCGACGCCTGCTGCTGGTGCCGGTCCATGATCTCACGGGCGCGCTGCTCGACTTCCGCTACCTTTTGCGGATCAGTGCTTTCTCTGATGCCTTCCAGCGGCGCGTTCTGCGCGAAGGCCGCTCCCGTCAGAGCCAACCATGCGGCAACAGCCAATCCATATCGATCTTGCTTGCCCATAGCTACCTCCATCGATCTTCAAAGAGTCCAGTATAGGCAGCAGTGCGACGCATGCAAGAACCGGGCAAGCCGATATCCGCAGGCAAATCAACGAGTGTGCAAGAGGTGTGATGTGAGCCAAAGAAAAACCCGCGAGCCTTGCGGTCGCGGGTTAATTCCATGCCCTTAGGGAATGGAAAGAGACGGGCCAACTATAGCGGACTGCGTACGCGCGCAAAATCCCATATCTATGGCAACGCCGCCTATTTCCGTTTCATCAGCGCATCAACCGGCTTCACGCTGCCACAATCGGCGCTCAGCCAACGGCCGCTGGTTTCGTGATGCTGGGTCACGGGCTGGCCATGCATGCTGCCCTTGAAATCGTAAGTGGAAGTGAAGCTCTGGTCGCCCGAGAAACTGCCCTTGCCCTTACCCTCGCCCTTCAAAGCGCCGTTGCAGATGATGTCCACAGAGTAGCTGTTGCCACTGCGCTGGAAGTTTTTGGGCTGGCAGCCGCTTTCCTTATCCATGGCCGGCGGCTCGTCGCGCGACGCCATTTCCTTGGTGATGCAGACCTTGGTGACCATGGCGCCATCCTTCATTTCCGGGATGTTCACGCCCATCTTGCGCATCTGCTCCATCTGTTCCGGCGGGATCTTGGGCATGTTCTTCATGGCGTCGGATTTCATGGTCATTTCCCACAGGCCGGCTTTCATCTGTGTCGCCGCGCCCGCACCGGTGCTCATGGAGAAGAGGGCCGCAGCCAGAACCGCAAACAGGAAGTTATGCATGGTTTCTCCTTTGAAAAGAGTGCACAAATGCTACTCCCTATCTCTTGTCGGCACAATGCTTCGGCTTTTGCACCGCTGCTTGCCAAACATCGCATATCGTCTGCCGATTCAGGAACGAAGCTTCGCCAGTCTGCTCACAGCACTAAGGAGGTGTGTGATCATGACTTCCGTGCCTATCCTGCGCAGGATGGCGCTGCTTGCGTCGGCGTTCCTGCTGGTTTCCTGCGGCGGTGGCAGCGATGATTCCCTGCTTGGTATATCCAATACGGGCAACGACACCGGCGCCACGTCGCAAGTCGATTCCTTTACCGCCAGCCTGACTGGTGCCGAACAGACACCACCCACCGCCAGCGCGGCGCGCGCTTCCGGTGCGGCGACCCTGAACCGCGGCACCCGCCTGTTGCAGGCCACCGTGACCACCAGTGGTCTGAGCGGCGCATCCGTCCATATCCACGAAGGGGCACGCGGCATCAACGGCCCAATCGTCCTTTCCTTGATGGAGAGTCCGGCTGGCAGCGGCCAGTGGTCGGGGCAGTCGGTGCTGAGTTCGACCCAGGTCGACACCTTGTTGGCAGGCGACATGTATTTCGACGTGCATACCGCGGCTTTCCCGAACGGCGAAATCCGGGGCCAACTGATCCGTCAGCAATCCACGACGTCTACCGGCGGTACCGGCGGAGTGGTTCCCGGCACGCCCGGCACCTCGACCATCGGACTGCCGAGCCCTGCCCCCATCACCACGCCAGTTCCGGCTACAACCGGCGGCGGCTTCGGCAATACTTCCTCGCCATTCGGTTCCAGCACCGGCAACGGCTTCGGTACGACAGGCATTGGCTCTACAGGGATCGGCTCTACTGGTTCTACGGGCATCGGGTCTACTGGCATCGGCAACACGAGTATTGGTTCTACTGGCATCGGTTCTACCGGCATTGGTTCCACAGGTAGCGGCTCTACGATTATTGGCTCCACAGGCACCGGTACCACGAGCATCGGTTCCACCGGTTCCACCGGTATCGGTTCCACTGGCGTCGGTTCGACGGGCATAGGTTCTACCAGTATCGGATCTAGCGGCACAGGTTCGACAGCCATCGGGTCGGGCACAAGCTCCCTCCCCAGCTTCCTCCCGAACAACACCGGAACCTTCACCGGCACTCTCGGCAGCGCCGGATCGACCGGTATTTCCGGCACCACCGGAATGGTGAGCACCGGAACGGGTGGCACCGGCAGCCTTGGCACCAGCGGAGCGAGCGCCGTGGGCGCGGCCACCGTGTTCGTGCCTGGCCGCTAGCGGCGGCATGCGTCCTTAAGCCGGTGCAGGCGCCGAGCTTGCCCCGGCGCATGGCGGGCGCGCAAGGGTTTGTGCTAGCCTTGCGCCTGCATCCATCTTCGCGCCCGCCCATGTATACCCGGTTTTTCAGTCTGACCCAGGCGCCGTTCTCGATCGCGCCCGATCCGCGCTACCTGTTCATGACCCAGGGACACCGCGAAGCCCTGGCACACCTGCTGTACGGGATCGACAGCGGCGGCGGCGTGGTGCTTCTGACCGGCGAGATAGGCGCCGGCAAGACCACGGTATGCCGCTGCTTTCTCGAACAGGTGCCGGCGAACTGCAAGGTCGCCTATATCTTCAACCCCAAGCTGAGCGTCGAGGAACTGCTGCAGTCGATCTGCGACGAATTTCGCATTGCCGTCGAGCTTCGGCACGATGGGCCGGCGACCATCAAGGATTATGTCGATGCCCTCACCCGCCATCTGCTCCAGACCCATGCCCAGGGCCAGAACAGTCTGCTCATCATCGACGAAGCGCAAAACCTGTCGGCCGAGGTCCTGGAGCAACTGCGGCTGCTGACCAATCTGGAAACCAACGAGCGCAAGCTGCTGCAGATCGTCCTGATCGGGCAGCCCGAGCTGCGCGCCATGCTGGATCGTCCCGAGCTGACCCAGCTTGCCCAGCGCGTGATCGCACGTTATCACCTGCAACCCTTGAAACAGGACGAAACCGCCAGTTACGTGCGCTTTCGCCTGGCCATTGCCGGCCTCACCGGGAGCGCGCCCTTTGGCACACGCGTCCTGAAGCAGATCCATCGCCTGACCGCAGGCGTGCCGCGCCGCATCAACCTCCTGTGCGACCGCGCGCTGCTCGGTGCCTATACCGAAGGCAAGCACGAAGTCGACCCCAGCATCGTCAAACGCGCCGCCGCCGAAGTGTTCGGCCGCACCCCGGCCCCGACTCCACGCCGCCGGCCCTGGATGCTTGCCGCGAGCCTGCTGTTGTGCGCGGGCGTGGCCGGCGCGGCCTGGGTTCTGCACGAAAACCTTGGCGTGCAGCCTGCCCCGGCGCAGGCAACGCCCGTCGCCGTATCCACGGCTGCGGCCGCAAGCGCGCCGGCATCGGAAGATGCCCCCGTCGCGGAATGGAAGGATGGCGACGATCCCTACCGGCAGCTTGCGCGCCTGTGGAAAGCGACACTCCCCGAGGGAGACGCATGCAGCGCCGCACAGGCCCAGGGCCTGAATTGCTACCAGAGCAGCAAGGGCATGAGCGAGCTGCGCCAACTGGATCGTCCGGCACTCCTGAGGCTGCGCGACGATGCCGGCGCCAGCTACCAGGCCCTGCTGATCGGCATGGCCGACCATACGGCGACCATACAGGTGGGCAATACCGCGCGTGAACTGAGTCTGGTAATGCTGATGCGCCAGTTCGACGGGGAATTCGCCACCTTCTGGCGTTCGCCGCATCGGTATTTCGGCACGCTGTCCGTGGGCGACCGCGGCGCGCTGGTGGACTGGATTGCCGAGCAACTGGCGCGCGTCAACGGCTTGCCGCAACCCGGACCGGATCGCGTGTACGACGAAGCAATGGCAAGGAAGGTACGTGAATTCCAGTCGGCCCAGGGCTTGCGGGCCGACGGCGTAACCGGACCGGTCACCCTCATGCATCTGAACCGCGTTGCCGGCGTGGACGAGCCGCGCCTGCGCCGGCGTCCCAGCGCCGACCTGGCCAGCCAAGCCGCCACTTCGGCGGCGCACGAATAAAGCCCGAGCATAGCGAGCAAGACATGTCCTATATTCTCGACGCCCTGAAAAAAGCGGAAGCGGAGCGGCAGCTCGGCTCGGTGCCCAGCGTCCACGCCCAGCCCGCATTCGCCACAGCCGACGCGGCATACGCTCGCCGCTGGCGCATGCCCCTGGTGGCGGCCAGCGCCGTGCTGGTAGTCGCCGCGATCCTGAGCTTCGCCGTGTTCAATCCCTGGGCCGGGAAGGAAGACCCCGCAGTTGCCCTGCCGGCAGCGGCGCCGGTACCTGCTCCCGCTCCACCGCAGCAGCTTGCTGCTGCTCCGGCCGCCGAGGCACCGGTTGCGCCAGCCTCGCCCCAAGCCGCCATCGCACCCGAGCGTGAAGCCGTGACGCGCACGCAATCTGCCGACAAGGCGCCAGCGGCGAAGGCGACACCGAAGCCCTCAGCCAAGGAAGAGCGGGCGGTCACCGCCAAGACGAAAAAGCCGACCGCAAACAAGGACGGCGAAAACGCGAGCACCACACAAAAGCAAACCACGCCGGCCGAACAGAAAGCAGAAGTGCCCATCCTGGCCAGACACGAACTGCCGCCGGTCATACAGGGCGAAATCCCCTCCTTCAGCGTCAACGGCTACATCTATTCGCCCAACCAGACGGACCGCACGGTGCTCATCAACCGCAAGCTCGTGCGCGAAGGTGACCAGATCGCGCCCGGCCTGATGCTGGAGAAGCTGACTCCCAGCGGCATGGTGCTCAACTACAAAGGTTATCGTTACCATTCCTCGTATTGAGCACGCGGCGTCGCCGCACTCCATGCAGCTTGCTCTTGAGGCAAGCCTCGATCGCGCGCGCCTTCCGCCTGGAAATATCCTTCGACATTTCCTCTTCCAACAGCTTCTGCACTTTCTGGCTCAGATATTGCCCCTTCATCCCAAGGAACGTGAGAACAGTGCTCAGGCACAGGCAGTCATGACGCCGCCCGCTGTGCGTCTAGTCCGGATCATCACCCACCGCTTTTGAGCTCCCGCATTTTATTGCCATGAGGTAATATTCCTCCTGACAGGCCGCGCCTGCAGACGAATGGAATACTTGTGCAATTACATGCCTTAACCGCCGGCACCGCGCTCGTGCTGGCGCAACTCTGCGTGGCGCTTGTCATGGCCGGCATATTTTCCGCCACGCGCCATGAAGCATGCACACGCTCCTGGGCCTTGTCCGGCCTGTCGGTCGCCCTTGGCGTGCTGCTGGTGATCGTCAACGGCGGCGCACCGCGCCCAGCCATTCTTTTTGTCGGCAACGGCTTGCTGATTCTTGGCGTGATTCTCCAGTGGCAGGGCATCCGGGCTTTTTACGGGAAGCCGCGCGGCCGTGCAGCCTGGATCGTCGGGCTGACCTTCTTCGTATTGTTCGCCCTGGCACTGTGGCGCGGAGCCTCGGCGGCCGAGCGCGCGCTGCTGGTGGCGCTGACCATCCTGATTCTGCTGGTCCTGATCTTTCTTGAATTCCTGCGCAGCCAAGGCCCGCACCGGACGTTCGCCGGCCTGCTGGCCCTCGGCGCCAGCGGTTTCCTGGTGGCCGGCTATGCCTGCCGCACCGCCCTGCCCCTGTTCGGGACGAGCGGCATCCTGCCGCAATCCAATTCCGCCCTGTCGGTGGCGCTGATTTATCTGCTACCTACGGCCGGATCCATCCTGCTTTTTGCCGCCTTGTCGCTCCTGTATTTCGAACGCATCGTCGCCGCCAAGCATCATCTCGCCACCCATGACGAATTGACCGGCTTGCTGAACCGGCGCGCCATCGTCGCCGCCGGCGAACGCGAAATCGCGCTGGCCATGCGCATGGGTACGCCCTTCGCCCTGGCATTCGTCGACATCGATCACTTCAAGCAAATCAATGACCGCTTGGGCCACGCTGCGGGCGACCGCGTCATCGCAGAGGTTGCGCGCGTGCTCGGGCAGACCTGCCGCAATATCGATCTGGTCGGCCGCTACGGCGGCGAGGAGTTCTGCATTGCCCTGCCCGGCGTCGATACCGGCGCTGCCGCGCTGATCGGCCAGCGACTAGTGGAGGCTGTGCGCCAGCACCGCTTTAGCGACGGTATCGCGGTCACCATCAGCGTCGGCGTGGCGACGCTGGACAAGAAGGATCCGCACTGGCCCGCCTTGATCCGCCGGGCCGACCATGCCCTGTATGAAGCCAAGTCGCGCGGGCGCAACGGCTTCGTCAATGCAGCTTGCTCTTGATGAGATTTTCGATGCCCTAACATTCCTCGTAGGCTCCGCACTCATTCGAGGATTCCCTCACGCGTGTTGCAGCAAAGATCCGGGTTGTTCGCAGGCCGGCCTCCTTCCCGATTGAAGTCCTGTTCAAAAAACCGTCGGATCAAGTTCAAGGACTCGTCCTTACCGATAGCAGGCAGCGCCTGTGCATGGTAAGTTGCGCTCTTTTCCCAGCTAAAGGAAAGCAGATGCAGCAGCACAGAGATACGGACGCAGAATCGATGAATCAGCGCGGCGCGGAATACCTGCCGGGGCTATTGGGCCTGGTGGTCACCGCGACCGGCGAGAACTGGCTTCAGGCCGAGTTGAAAGTCGAGAAGAAGCATCTTGCCCCGAACGGTTTCATGCACGCTGGCTCCGTGGTGACCCTGGCGGATTCGGCTTGCGGATACGCATGCATGATGCACCGCCCGGAAGGATCGAGCGGCTTCACCACGCTGGAGTTGAAGTGCAACTTCGTGAGCACGGCCCGCGAAGGCGTAGTCGAATGCGAAGCCAAGGCCGTGCATCTTGGCCGCAATACCCAGGTCTGGGACGCCACGGTTCGCCACCGCGACACCGGCAAGCTGATGGCCACCTTTCGCTGCACGCAAATGATTCTCTGGCCTAAGTAAGGACTTTAGGCGGCGGGTCGCGCAGACGAAATTGCAATTATTTGTAACCGACGTGCCCGCAAGGCCTTGATTTCCGTAGCGCATGCTCGCCGCAGCGGGACTTGCGATACATGAGGCTACACTCCCTTTCCCCTCCGAGCGCCGATTCGGGCGACCATCGCATGGCCGGTGCAGAAAAAGCGTCTCTCGATAAAACATTGCCGAGCAGATGCACCGGCCGCCCATTGTCAAAGGAGAGGAAAGCTCATGAACATCTCACGATTCGTCCGCCGCTTGGCCGTTCTGCTGGTCGGCACTGCCGCAAGCGTAGCCGCCTATGCCGGTCCGCCGCCCTGGGCGCCTGCCCACGGCCATCATGGCAAGCATGTCGTCAAGCGGGAATACCACTATGTTTACTACCCGGCGCGGCAGGTGTACTACGCGCCAGCCTCGCGCGGCTGGTTCTGGATGAGCGGCGGCAACTGGCAGTTTGGCCTCACCCTGCCGGCGCAGTACCGGCCCTACACCAACGGCGGCGTGCAAGTCACCCTGCATTCCTCGCGTCCCTACCTGCACCATGCCCATGTGGAACAGCGTTATGGCCGCCCCTGGCGCGACAAGCATCGCGCCCACGACCGCCATCACCGGCATGACGACCGCAGGGGACGCAACGAGCATCGCGGCCATCACCGCTAAATCTTCGCGCGAACAGGGCCACTCCTTTTTTGCAGGAAACGTCGTGCCGGCTTGATAGAATGGCACGTCGTTTTTCATAGGAAGCCCTGTCGATGAGCTATCTCGCCGTCAAACACCTGCACGTCACCTGCGCCGCTCTCAGCATCCTGCTGTTCTTCGTGCGCGGGATGTGGATGTTCGCCGACTCCGGCATGCTGCAAAAACGCTGGGTCCGGGTGGTGCCGCACGTGATCGACACGGTGCTCCTGGTTTCGGCGCTGATCCTGGTGTTCTGGAGCGCCCAGTATCCCTTTGTACAAAGTTGGCTGACCGCCAAGCTCATCGGTCTGGTGGTGTACATCGCGCTGGGCATGGTGGCGCTCAAGCGCGGCCGGACCAAGGTGGTGCGCGGCGCCGCCTTCCTGGGTGCGCTGGCAGTATTCGCCTATATCGTCAAGGTGGCGCTGACCCGGCAAGCTTTCTGAGCAAACCGGCAAGCGCGGAGAAAAAGCGTGGAAACCTATACCACCTTCGGCGCCTCGGGCTACCCGATCGAGAGCCTGCAGCTGCTGCGCGGCACCGACTCGGGGCGCGCGGCCGCCCTGCTCGCTTCCTGTCCTGTGCTGCGCGTGGCGGCGGGGGCGGCCCTGGCGCCGGAGCAAGGCGCGCACCTGTACGTACTGCTGCGCGGAGCGCTGGAAGTGAGCCCGGCCGATCGCCAGACCGGCGAGAGCGCGGCAGCGCGCATCATGCCCGGCGAATGCGTGGGTGAATTGTCGGTGCTGGACGAGGCCGCCGACACCGACCGCATCCTTGCCTTGCAGGAGTCGGAGCTGCTGGCAAT
>JAEWBA010000112.1 GCA_023391395.1 Pseudomonadota bacterium | reverse complement strand
CGCAGGGCAGCCTTGACCTGGCTCGCTTCGGTGAGTCTTTCTTCCTTGACCTTTTTCTTCAGGGATTCGAGCAAGGAGCGGGTCGCTTCCACACCCGCATCCGACATCAGCAGCGCCGATTCCAGTTCTTCGTACAGCTCGTCGTCGATCTTGGCGCCGACAAACAGCGTGCTGAGATTGGACGAGGTTTTCGACAAGCCGGCACGCAGCCGCTTGAGCCAGGAAGCCTTTTCCTCCGGCGGAGGAGGCGGGGCAGGGACGATTTCGCCTTGCGTCTCGTCGGCCGTCTCCGGAGCAGCTGCAGGTGCAGGGCTTGGGCTGGGGGCCGGCGCCGGTGCGCCGCCGCGCAGACGGTCGAGCCAGGAAGCTTTTTGCTCCTTCGGTTCGGCGGGCGCAACTGGCGCGGGTTCGTTGACGGGTGCGTGCTCGGGAACCTTTTCCTGCTGCGCCGGTTCCTGAGGTTCAGCGGGCGCGTCTTTCGGTTTTCTCTTGAAGAAACTAAACATTGGGATCAGAACGGAATGCGGGAAGAAATGCGGTCGGAAGCCCGGCCGCCGGTAGCGCAGAAGAGGGCGCAGTCATGGATGCAGCTACAATTGGCCACATTCTAGCAGAGCAAAGATCATGAAAATTCGCATTGCTGCCTTGTTATCGGTATGGTGCCTGGCCTTCCTGCCGCGCTTCGCGGCGGCCGAGCCGGCCAAGGAGTTCATGCTCGACAACGGCATGAAGATCATCGTCAAGGAAGATCATCGGGCCCCCACGGTCGCCCACATGATTTGGTATCGGGCCGGCTCCATGGATGAGCATAACGGGACCACCGGTGTGGCGCATGTGCTCGAACACATGATGTTCAAGGGCACCAAGACCCTCAAGCCCGGTGAATTCAGTCAGCGGGTGGCGGCACTCGGCGGACGCGAGAATGCCTTCACCAGCAAGGATTACACGGCGTATTTTCAGCAAATCGAAAAGTCGCGCCTGAGCGATGTCATGGCGCTGGAGGCCGACCGCATGGCGAATCTGGTGCTGGACCAAGAAGAATTTGCCAAGGAAATCCGGGTCGTGATGGAAGAGCGCCGCTTGCGCACCGATGACCAACCGATACCGCAGGTCTATGAGGCCCTGAATGCGGCTGCGTTCATCGCTCATCCTTATCGTCATCCCATTGTTGGCTGGATGAGCGATCTGCAGACCATGACGGTGGATGACGCGCGTGCCTGGTACAAGCGCTGGTACGCGCCCAACAATGCGACCATGGTGGTGTCCGGCGACGTCAAGGCCGAGGAAGTGTATGCGCTCGCGCGCAAGCATTTCGGCAAGATTCCGCGCAAGCAACTTGTGCCGACACGCGAACAGCAGGAGCCGCCGCAGCGCGGCATCCGGCGCCTGACCGTCAAGGCGCCGGCCGAAAATCCCTATGTCGTCCTGGCGTTCAAGGCGCCCACCCTGCGCGACGTCGAGAAGGACACCGACGCGCATGCGCTCGAAGTGCTGGCGGCGATCCTGGACGGTTACGACAATGCCCGCCTGAACGCCAAGCTAGTGCGCACCGACAAGGTCGCCAATTCGGTGGGGGCGGGCTATTCCAGCATCGGGCGCGGGCCGGCATTGTTTCTGCTCGATGGCACTCCGGCGTCCGGGACGACGACAGAACAACTGGAGAAATTGCTGCGCGCGGAAGTCGAGCGCATCGCCCGCGAAGGCGTGTCGGAAGAAGAGCTGAAGCGGGTCAAGACGCAACTGATTGCCGGACAGATCTACAAACGCGACTCGATCTTCGGGCAGGCCATGGAAATCGGCGTCATCGAGATGGCCGGCATCTCGCATGTGTACATTGATCGCATCATCGAAAAGCTGCGCAGCGTCACCGCGGATCAGGTGCAGGCGGTCGCCGCCAAGTACTTCAACGACGACCAGCTCACCGTGGCAACGCTGGTGCCCTTGCCGCTGGCGGAGAAAAAGCCGCCGCCGGCCGGCCTGCGGCATTGAAAAGGGCTGCTCGCCTGACAGCGCAGTCTCTTGCTGACCCGACATGAAAGCCAACATGAAATTCCTGATTTTCATTTTTGCCGCCAGCCTCAGCCTGAGCGCACAGGCCGCGCTAAAGATCCAGTCGTGGACGCTGGACAACGGCGCGCGCGTGCTATTCGTCGAAAGCCGCTCCATTCCCGTGGTGGACATCAGCGTCGAATTCGATGCCGGTTCGCGCCGCGACCCGGAAGGCAAATCGGGCACGGCTTCGCTCACCAATGCCATGCTGGCGCGCGGTTTGCGCGCCGTGGAGGGGCCTGCGCCTTTGCCGGCCATGACCGAGGCGCAAATCTCCGACGCGCTTGCCGACATCGCTGCCCAGCGCGGCGGCGGCGTGGGGCCGGACCGTGCCGGTGCCACCTTGCGCACTTTATCGAGCCGCAGCGAACGCGATACCGCGGTCGAGCTGCTGGCGCGTCTGCTGGCGCACCCCAGCTTTCCGGAGGATTTCCTGGCACGCGACAAGGCGCGCATGATCGCCGCCATCAAGGAAGACGAAACCAAGCCCGAGTCGATCGCTTCCAAGGCTTTCTGGCGGCTGATGTACGGTACCCACCCCTATGCGCAGCAGGAAACGGT
>JAEWBA010000060.1 GCA_023391395.1 Pseudomonadota bacterium | reverse complement strand
GGGACGTATTAAGCCGGCGCTTTTATTTGACGCGCTGGTTTATACCTGCCGCCCTTCCTATTCTCGTCGGGTGCCTATTTGCGATAATGCTCCATGCGGTGATATACAAGGCCTCGATTCAAACAGCATTAGCGTCTCCTCTTGCCCTTGCTGTGTCACTGAGTGCCGTCTTCTGCCCATTGTGGTTATCGCCAACTACGCATTCCTTCTTCTCGCAGCTAAGCGTTGTGTTTGGCATAGGTACCCTCGTCTCTTGGATTTCACTTAATCAGGCATCCATATTTGTTAAATGCCTTGATTGGGGGCCCATCGGATACCTTGGAAAGATTAGTTATGGACTTTATGTGTGGCAGGGGATATTGACCGGCAACGGGCCGTATCGAGAAACCTTGCACTGGCCACCGCCCCCAGTGCTCGGTGCTATTCTGACCTTAATTGTTGCTCCAATGTCTTATCATTTTTTTGAGAAGCGATTTCTCTCTCTAAAATCCAGATTCGCCACTGAAATAGGGGCTATTCCTCCTCGAGCCAGCGGCGACCATCGATTACAAGGAGAACATAATTGAAGACTGCGCTTTATAAGTTCTGTAGCTCTGCCGCCCCTGCCTTGAAATAAATCGCCAGCCATATCAAGGGGCCATAGGCAATTGCCACGCCTAGCGCGCCGTCGATGTAACCGAATCCGACCGCTAATGCAACGGGAAGCAGCCATAATAGATTGATAGCCAATACAGCTAGGGTAACAATGCGATGTTCGCCGAATTTCCGGGATGCATATTGATAGGCATGGCTACGATGGGCCTCATGCACTTTCTGGCGCCGCAATATCCGTCGCATCAAGGTGACGGTGGCGTCTACGATGAACACTCCCAATAGGATTATCCAAGCCCAGAGGAACGCCGGATCCGAATTGGCAGCCTGGAGGGACAGCAGTCCCAAAACCAGTCCCAGGAAACCGCTCCCGGCATCTCCCATGAAAATTTTTGCCGGAGGAAAATTCCAGAATAAGAACCCGAGCACTGCGGCCATGAGCATGAGCGGCGCCAACAGCGAAAGCGCCTCCGGCTTGGCCAATCCGAACAGCAAGGCCCCGCCCAGGCAAACCGAAATCGCCTCGACACTGGCTAGGCCATCGATGCCATCCATGAAGTTGTATAAGTTCAGTAGCCAAACCAGATAAAACGTCGCGAGCAATTGCAAAAGGACGGGCATGTCGATGACAGTGCCCAGTATTGCGACCGGAGGCAATCCTCCCATCCATCCCAATGCCCAGGCCGCCGCACAAAAGTGGGCGAGCAGGCGCCAATGCGCCGGTATATGACCATGATCGTCCAGGAAGCCGATCAATGCGACGAAGGCCCCGCTTCCGCCAAGGGCAACCAGCGTCGACCTGTCGATGGCATCCGCTGCGTAGAGAATCGGCAATCCAAGCAGGAAAGTCAGCACGATGGCCACGCCGCCGCCGCGTGGCGTAGGCCGCTGGTGCGAGCTGCGCGCGTTCGGCACGTCGATCAACTGGCGTGTCAATGCATAACGCCGGAATACCCATGTCAGGCCAAACGACATGGCAACCGTACAGCACAACAAAAGTGCGACAGACATAAGGTTCACGCTTGTCAATTCTTGATTCAGTTGCAGCATACCTTTGGATCGGCAGGAGCCGGAGTCTCATCCTCCAACAAGGCCAGATATCGCTTGGCCAGAACCGGATAGCTGTGCTCTCGCAAGACGTAGGCCTTCCCCCGCTCTCCCATTCGCTGCCGCTCGTCGGGCGAAAGATTTACCAACTTTCGAATGGCACTGGCAAGTGCCTGTGCGTCATTCGGGGGGACCGAAATTCCGGCACGATTCTCGGCAACCGGATCGTTTGCCGCGGCAACTGCATGAACGATTGGCGCGCCCGCCATCAGGTAATCCATTAACTTGTTTGCACTGATTCCGAAGCGATACAGGGGATGCGGATTCCAGCCGAGATAAGCCCCGTCGATCTTCGCCAGCGCAGCGGGCATCGAAAACTTGGGAATGGGATCGAGGAAGTGCACATTCGGCAGACCAAGCTCTTGCGCTTGCTGACGCAGCGCTTCCTTGCAGGGACCTTGACCGACGAAGACAAGGTAAAGCGGCAAATCGCGCACCAATGCAGCTGCATCCAGCAGGACTGACAATGCGTTTGCCACGCCATGTGCGCCGAAATAGCCCAACACGAACTTTCCTTCGGCGCGTGCCTTGCGAAGAGTCTGTTCCATCTCTGCAGGCATCGGAGAGTCATTTTGCCTCCACTCGTCTGGATCGACACCGTTCGGGATGTAGCAGAATTTCCGAGGCTCCATGCCGTGCTCACGCATATAACTATCTGCGGCCGGCAGCAATGAGACGACACGATCGGCCATCCGATAGGCATCGCTCTCCGCCCGGGCCATCCATCGGATGAAAGGATGGCGCGAAGAGATACCACCGACTTCGGTAAGGGTTAAGGGCCACAGGTCGCGGACCTCGAAAATCAGCTTTGCACCGGACAACTGCGCAATACGGTGGCATCCGTATATATGGAAGGGATAGGGCGAAGAAAGAACGACGACGTCCGGCCGATAACGCTTCGCCAGAGCCCGGGCCCGCAGCCGGAGCTGCAGCGCGAACCACAACATATTGGCGGCGCGTGCAGCGTTTCCACGATACCGGACGCCTGGCAACCAGTGATAGGGAATGCCATCCACCGTTGTCTCGCCGGCAGATTCGGGATTCGCCTGCCGCATGTGCGAATAGGTGGCGGCGACAATGGTGACTTGATGTCCAAGCCGAATCAGGTGGCGCGCAAGGTAATATGGCCGGTAAACCATGCCATGCTCGCTCGACCCGGCATCCTGAGCGATGATTAAAAAACGCATCGATTGTCCATGTCCTGTTGATGCCTCAAGCGGTTTGCAGAAGCAGGCGAAGGGGTTCAGCGCTTGCGCAGCTCGTCATAGAGGCCGATCAGCTTATCTGCCTCGTATCGCCAGCGGTAGGTAGTCGATACAGCCTTGCGACCTGCTTCACCCATCACTCGAGCCTTTTCCTGGTCATCCAGCAATTCGTTAATGCCTGCGGCTATGGCGCGGGGGTCCAGCGGATCGACACAAATGCCGGCCCCGGCGGCATCAAGCAAATTTTTCCAGAACGGAAAATTGGAGGCCAGCACAGGAAGGCCCGCAGACATGTATTCGAACATCTTGACGGGCAATGCGTCCAGGTAGTTAACCACCGGGTGCAGCATCACCAGTCCAAGACGCGACTCCGAAAATATCTCTGCGACGCCATCCCGATCCACGACGCCACGATAGTCGACTTTGGACCATCCCGGCAACGCGCGCAACTCACGTTCGAGGACCGCATCCTGAAACGGGCCGGCAAGGATCAGCGTCGCATCTACATACTCCATCGCCCGCACCATTTCGAACGCGCCGCGAATGGTTGCTATGCCGCCTACATAACAGATCTTTCGCGAAGCGCTCATCCCGTCCCGGACCTGAGGTGGGAAATCGGTATCGACGGGATAGTTGTTGACGTTCACCGTCAGGCGGTTCAAGCCGGCGAACCGCTTCGCGATATGAGGCGTGGCGGCGACGATTGAAGAGAATCGGCGCGCCGCATAGTCTTCAATACTCTGGAAGACATGGGAAAGCGTCTTTCTGATCCACGGTGCGACCCAAGGCTTCGAAAGAATGTCGCGCGGAACATCCTCGTGCACATCATAGACAACCTTCTTGCCACTCCACTTCAGCAGCAGCCCAAGCGGTATAAGTTCGGGGTCATGAAAGTGGTAAATATCGGCATTGAGCTTCTTGGCGGCGCGATACACGCGGGTCGCTGTGACCAGCATCCGGGCAAGCCTTCCGCCCTCCGCTTTCGCAACAGCATGGACATTGACTCCATTGCGACAGAAGGACTCGGGCGCGCAGGCAACCAGATGAACCTCGAACCCTTGGGTGGCGAGCGACCGGCATTCCTTGTGAAAGATCCGAACGTCGTTCCATGGATGGACCGACGTCATGTGACATACACGAGTCATGACCCCACACCGAATCTTTCCTCCCACAGCGCCGTGCTGTACAGCCGCCATTGGGTACGCAGATCCAGCTTCGGGAACATGGCTTTGAGTTCGGCCTTATGGCACAGCTTTTCCAATAACGGAGAGGCCAGGACCTTCTTTTCCATTTCCGGCAGATGCTTGGCGAGCCACAGGTTCTCCGGCGCCTCGAATCCCAATTTGTTCTTGCGCCAGACGACCGACTGCGGCATTTTGCCCGCCATCCCTTTTCGCAGCACCCATTTTGTCCAGCCGTCCTTGATCTTGAAAGCGGCGGGAATCGACAGCGCTGCCTCGAGGGCGCGGTAATCGAGAAAGGGAAGGCGCGTTTCGATGCTGTGCGCCATCGAATTCTTGTCTTCGTAGCGCAGGAGGATAGGAAGATTGGTCCGGGTGATTTCCAGCTCCTGCAGGGCAAACTCGTCGAGACAGGCCTTGGCGTAAGCGGAGAGCTGGCTTGGCAGTTCGGGGATCTGCTTCAAGTACCGATGCTGGTATTTGTAGAACCGGTAGCGGGCGGGGGCCGACAGACCGGCGACAAGATATTTGGCGGTATTCAGGAAACCCATCTTCGCGTTGTTGCGGCGAGCATCCAGAACCGCCCGGCACGCCCTCAACACTCCCTTTTCCCGCCAGACCGTGGCGATGTGCGCTGCGTAGTACTTCTCGTAACCCAACAGCGTCTCGTCTCCGCCTTGGCCGTCGAGAAGCACGGTGATTCCCTGTTGTCTGGCAGTCCGCATGACGAACCATTGCATGTTGATCGAAGGACTGGCATACGGCTCTTCCTGCGCCAATACGACGTCCGGCAAGGTATCGACGAAGTCCTGGTAAGTTGGTCGCAAACTTACCCATGTCATACCGCCGGCCTCCGCCACTTCTTTGGCAAAAGCCGACTCGTCGGTGCGCGGCGTCTCGCCTATGGCGGTTATGCCGATGAAGGGCTTGCCGGCCAGTGGCGTGTACTGCCTCGCAGCGAGTGTCGCCACGCTGGAGCTATCCAGGCCGCCGCTGAGGCAGGTTCCGACGGGCACGTCGGAGCGTAAGCGCACCTTGATTGCATCATCAAGAAGGGCAATGTAATCGTGTGCGGCCGCCTGCTCGTTCTTCGCCTGCCATTCCGAGTGCTGCGAGATCCGGTAAAAGCGTTCGATCCTGAATTCGTGGCTGCGCAGGTCGTAAATCAGGTTGTGGCCCGCCGGGAGCTTCCTGATCCCCTGGAAGAATGTCTCTTCCGAATGGTCGGAAAAGCTCGTCAGCAGAAAATCCAGTACAAGCTTTTCGTTCGCCCGGGCTTCTACCAAGGAAAGCAGCTGGCGAATCTCGGACCCAAAGGCAAAGCGGCCGTCGTCGTTCAGGAAATAAAAGGGCTTGACGCCAAAGCGATCGCGCGAACAAAACAGAATCTGCCTGCGGCGATCGAAAATCGTGAATGCCCACATGCCATTGAAGCGTTCGACGCAAGCCTCACCCCAGGCTTCATATGCCGCAAGAATGACTTCGGTATCCGTTTTCGTATGGAATTCATAACCATCGTCTTGCAACTCCCTGCGCAGCTCAAGGTAGTTGTAAATCTCGCCGTTGAAGGTGATGACCAGGTCTTCTCCCGAATAGGGCATGGGCTGGCGGCCATCATCGCTCAGATCGATGATCGAAAGGCGGCGGTGGCCCAGCGCAAAGTTTTCTCCACAAAAATGCCCTTGCCCGTCCGGTCCTCTATGGGAAATGACATCGGTCATTGAGCGGATCACTGCCTCGGGAACAGCCTTGTTTTTCTTATCGATGTATCCAGCTATACCGCACATACCTTGCCTTCAGAACCGTTGTCAAAATCGTGGTAAAAAATTGCATAAAGCAGAAGTGTCGCCAACCATCCTCCAGAAAGCAACTGGATCAGCAAGGCACCGGACGACAGATAGAGCAGCGGCACCGCATTCAGTGCCACACCCACTAGGCGGCGGCCGGCGAATACCACGCCTAACAGATAAAGCATGCCTGCCAATACCACGCCGCTGATGAAAATGCCCAGCAGGCCGAAGTTGGCGTAGTCTTCCATGAAACTGGCAGCGTTCATGGTGCCGAAAACACCCTTTTCCGCAAGGTAGCGGTTGTACTCCAGATAAACAAGCTGCGGGAAATTCACATGCTCACACCCCAGGACGGCCGCCAGTGGGCGGTATCCGCACCCATGAGCAAAAGGGATTTCCGAGGGGATGATTGCGAACCACTGGGCGACCACTTCGCCCGGTACAAAAATCACGCGATGGAGGAGGCTACGGAACCAGGAAGGGAGAAGCTCCTGGAGCCAGGCCGGCTCCCGCATCAGCACCAGCAGGGGTTTTTCAAATTTCTTGACGTCGTCGAACTGAAGCGTCTTGACGGAAGCCGGGTGACGAGGCACTCCATAGTCGCTTTGATACTTCACGACGCCCTTCGCGAAAACGATCTCGTCAAGATAGCCATTAAAGAACTCATCCGATTCGGCTCTAGGCTCGGCCCCAAACTGACCACCGAACTGTACTATGCGCGTCAGGCCTTCGGGCAGGGTAAGGTCGGCGATCTCTCCCGAGCTCCAGTCCATTGCACCATTCACCCCGATATAAATGGTGCGGCCCTTCCGGCCGATGAAGACATGATTCCACTCGTTAAGATTCAGCTTGATATCCGGCCTGGTCCCAAACGAGGTGGAGAACCGGCCAGACTTGTCATACGTGGCAAACGCCACGTACGGAATACCGTTCTCCCTCGTGCCGTGGAATACGCGCATCGCGCCGTAATATTCCTGCTCTTCCGGGCCGTTCCAGAACAATGTTTCTAATTTTCCCGGCTTGGGCTGCTGCGTCGGGAACGCCCAGAATTCCAATGAAAAATCACTGTATCCCAAGTCCCACCAATCGTCAGCAGGCTTCAGGTAAACGGTGTTTTCGCCAGTAAACTTCAGTGCTCCGGGCAAGAATTTCCCGGGAATGCCAGCTTCCAAGCGGCTACCGTACGCTGTCCAGATTTCCCGAGAAGGGCCCTCGCTGCCAGAGGGAAGGGTTGCGGCCACAGCGGGCGGGAGGAGCGCGCCCCATGTCGGGCGCAAGCTCGGATTGGACCCCATTAGAAGAACATAGACGGCAAGCATGGAGAGTACCCCCAGCTTCATCGCCAATCGGAAATTTTTTGTGCCTAGGGCATAGAGTATCGCGGGCAGGAATACGACGATGACGTGACTTTTCTGGAGCAAGGACGCGGCATAGACCAAGGCAAACAGGGAAAGAGGCCAAAACCAGCGGCTCTTTCTTACCAACGTCAGCAGGACAAGGAAGGGCAGCACCGAAAGAATGTTCATACTGGCGCCATAGCGCCAGAAGGCGTGTGCGCCCTCAAAAATCCGCTGTCGCACCAGGATCGCATCCAAATGGCTGGAGGCGCCAAGTGCCTGCAAGAGCGGCACCCCTCCCAGTTGAACCCAATGCAGCAAGGGGAAGGCCAAGGCCCCAATCACCACGGCGGCCTTGATCCATCTAAGAGACAGGGAGCCCGTTCGCAAGACCGAGAATTTGCGTCTGAAGGGGTGGATCCGGAACAGCGCGTAGCCGGCGCACGAGAAGGACGCGACATAAAGCAGGTAGATTGCGAGACTTCGCGTCGAAGGAATGCGTAGCAACCCCAGGAGCAGCCAAACCAGGACTCCCCCATAGATCAGGAAATAAATTGTGTCGACACGCGGCAGTTTGCCGTCAGCCTGCTTGAGTACGGCTTCCTGTTTCATAATCATAAAGAGCGAAAGCGATCAAACCGGCGTAAGCAGCGTAGGCAAGGATCTCAAACACAACCAACGCCTGCACGAAATTTTCCAGAGTGGGATAAGCAATACATGAAGTCAGTATCAGCAACCCGACGCAACGCAAGGTCTGCCAGGCGCCATTGAGCGCAACTTTCCTCAGGACCAAGAGCACAGCGCTAAATGGTGCCACCAGCATGACGGCCACATAAGCCCACACCATCCACCTCGAAATCGACCCCGCCTCGCGCCACACCTCGCCGAACAACCATGCAAACAAGGCCGGCGCAGCGACCGAAATAAGCACGCTGAATACGAGGATCGGTCCCCACATCACCAGAATCATCCGCCGCAACGGAGGGAGCATGCTTGCACGGGACGCCTTTGCATCAACCAGACGCTTCATCAATATCTGTGACACCACAAGCGACAGCATCGCAATCGGCGCGGCCAGCACCTGTCGGCTTAGGCCGAACTGGCCTGTATCGGAGGCGCTGAAGTATATCGCCACCCAGTACACAGGCAAAAGGGCGGCCAAGCTGTCGAACAAGGCGGGCAGACCACCGAACAGTGGAAACCTCCTGTGGCGCTTGAGAAGGCCTACCAAGTCCATGGGCCGGATGGCTCCGGTCAACCATCCCATGCGACGCGCCCCGAGAAGCAGCATCAGGAGAGCAGCCAGATAGCCAATCATGCTCGAGACGACCAAGCCTTGTTCCAAGCCGACCAGGCACAAGGACGCACCTAGAACGATCGCCGCTTGAATCACTTTGCTAGACGAAGTGATGGCAAATCCGCCCTTCCGCACTAGCCAGTTCGTCAAGGCTTGGCCAACACAATAGGCAATCACTGCGGGTATCAGATAGACAAGCACATCCGAGATATAGGCGGGAATCTGAAAGAAGGGCCAGATTACCGGCTTCAAGATCAACAGAATGGCGACCGACCCGAAGGAACACAAAGCGACCAAGACAACCAGCCGGTCGGCGAAGCTGTCAACCGATTCGCCGATCACGGCTTGCTCATAACGCCCGCCGGCAACCGATCCCAGGACGGCAAGGGAGGTCGCAAACAGCGATAACATGCCGAATGCCTCAGGAGCATATAGTCTCGTCAAGACAGGCGCACTGAGGAGATTGATGAGTTGCGCAAGGCCAGCGCCACCCAACAGGACGAAAAATGGGCGGCTGACCATCGTCTTGATGAATTGGAGGCCGCCCTGCGGCAACTCTAGCCGGGACATGTTTGCGGATATTTCACAATATGATTATTGGGGCATGTCACCGAGCGAATATAGCCGCGCCGATCGAAGCTGCAGCCTGCTTTGGCCGCGGTGCTCCACTCCCAGTCGAACGAATGCAGCTTGCCCGTCAGTAATGACACGCCGTGTCAGAGTACGCGATGGATATCGTGGACCGAGAGCTGTTTCAGATATCAGGTATGCCGCCGGTCGAGACGTTCCAATCAAGCCCCGGTTGGAATCATACTGAAACAGGTGTACGAAAACGTAGGCATCCCCTTCGAGGTCCAATTCGATTAAATACTGATGTTTGCCTTTAACGGGGATCAGCTGCCCGGACGGCTGGGGCTCTAGCGGATCGTCATATTCGCCGGTTAACAGCATCGTTGACCAATTCCGCTGCAACACGGGCAGATCCGGTCCCTCAG
>JAEWBA010000022.1 GCA_023391395.1 Pseudomonadota bacterium | reverse complement strand
AAGGACCGCTGCTCCTGGAATTCGGTGCGCCTTGGTGCGGCTTCTGCAAGGCCGCCCAGCCTTTTCTCGCCGAGGCCATGCAGGTCCATGCCGGCGTGCAGCACATCAAGGTCGAGGATGGCAAGGGGCGGCCGCTGGGACGCTCGTTCCGCGTGAAGCTGTGGCCGACCCTGATTTTCCTGGACAAGGGCGTGGAAGTCGCGCGCCTGGTGCGGCCGCACGACAGCCAGTCGATCCGCGAGGCACTGAGCAAACTGACCGGAGAAAATGCACAGCGGCACGATTGAACAGCCGCCCCGCCCGATCTCTAAGTCAAGCTTACACGTCCCTCGGTTCCGGTTTTGGAACTTCTACAATCCGGAACGGCGGCCGGTCCGGGAAACGACGCTGCAATAGGGGCTTGGCGACGTTGTAGACCGGGGTGTTGTTGGCGGTCCTGCCTTCGGGCGTGCCACGATGGGCATGGCCATGCACGACTGCGGTGACCGGATAGCGGATCAGGGGCTCTTCCAGCCGCCCGCTGCCGAGAAAGGGAAAGATTTCCACCGGCTCGCCCTGCACCGTGGCCGCGATAGGCGAGTAATGCAGCATAGCGATCACTTCGCTGGTACGCAGCTTGGCCAGTGCCGATTCCAGCTTCAGGGCTTCCTGTATCGCTTCATTGACGAATTGCTTGATCGAAGTTTCGCCCCAAGGGCCGAGGGCGCCGCGCCCATAACCGCCGGCGAAGCCCTTCACGCCGGCAATGCCTACGCCCTCGATCTCGCAGGCTTCGCCGTCAAGGACACGCACACCGGCTTCGCCCAGGATGCGCCGCACCTCGTCCTGCATCCCCGATTCGAAGTCGTGATTGCCGAGCACGGCGATGACCGGAATGCGGGCCGCCGACAATTCATCGGCAAGCACACGCGCTTCTTCCGGCAAGCCGTAATCGGTCAAGTCTCCGCACAGCAGCAGGGCATCCGCGGCATGCGCAGCTTCCACGAACAGCTTGCGCAAGGTGCCGGAGGATTCCTTGGTGCAATGAAGGTCGCCAACGGCGGCAAAGCGGATGGTTTCTTCTGCGGGCACAGCTTGCTCCTTGCATGAGGCAGGGTTGAAGGCTCGCGCCTCGAGTGCGCGGCAAGTCCTCCCCGCCAGCAAGAAACGTTCCCCTTCGCACAAGGCGGCACTGGATGTTGTGGCATAGGACTTGCACAACACGTTCCTGTCATCAGCTTTCGTTGTCGGAGGACACCATCATGTCAGCCCTCCCCTCGAGCGCCGGCCCCGAGCCGCATTTGGAAAACCTGGACTTCTACCGGGGCGTGCTCGAAACGCTGAGCGCGTCGGGCCTGCCTTTCCTGGTCGGTGGCGCCTATGCCTTGAACCACTACACCGGCATCGGCCGCCAAACGCGCGACCTGGACTTGTTCGTGCGGCGCCGCGATTACGAAGCAGTCGTCGAAGCGTTGCGGCCAGCCGGCTACGAAGCCGAGCTGACTTTTCCGCACTGGCTGGGCAAGGTACATGCGGGGAATACCTATATCGATCTGATCTTCAGCTCCGGCAATGGCGTCGCCGAAGTGGACGATGCCTGGTTCGAGCATGCCGATGTGGCGACTCTTGCCGGCATCACGGTGAAAATCAACCCGCCCGAGGAAATGATCTGGTCCAAGTCCTTCGTGATGGAACGCGAGCGCTTCGACGGCGCCGATGTCGCGCACCTGCTGCTGGCCTGCGGAGATCGTCTCGACTGGCCGCGTCTCATGCGCCGCTTCGATGCGCACTGGCGCGTGCTGATGAGTCACCTGATACTGTTCGGTTTCGTCTATCCGGGCCAGCGCAACCGCATCCCCGCCTGGGTGATGGACGAGCTGCTGGAGCGCCTGCGCCAGGAAACCCATGCGCCGCCGCCGCAGGATGACGTCTGTGGCGGCACTTTGCTATCGCGCGAACAATATCTTTTCGATCTCGGCATGGCCGCCATGCAGGACGGGCGCGCCAAGCCCTTCGGCAACATGAGCGAAAAGGATATTGCGCACTGGACGTCCGCCATACAGGATGGCGAGGCGAAACATTAAGCTCAGTCTGCAATGCTGCCGCGCGGGCCGGCTTGCCATGCCGCGGCACGGCTTTGCGGCAGCCTTGGTGCAGCGGTGCCGCATCGCATCGTATTCCGTTTTCGAGTCTTTCCGATCCCGACCGAGCCTGTCGGGCCGCATTCGCGCGCGCTCGGGCACCGGTAGAATGAACACCTTCCCACTTTCTCTTTCCCGATGATTATTGCGACCCACTCCGGTAAATTCCATGCGGACGATGTCTGGGCAGTCACCGTGCTCGACATCGTCTTCCCCGGCTGCGAACTGATCCGCACGCGCGATCCCGAGCGCGTGGCGGCAGCCGATTTCGCCGTCGATGTCGGCGGCAAATGGGAGCCGGCGGCCGGGCGCTTCGATCATCATCAGAAAGGCTTCGACGGTGCGCGCGCCTCGGGCGTGGTGTACGCCAGCGCCGGTCTGGTATGGAGGACGCATGGTGCGCGCTGCGTAAGCCTGATCGCCGAGCGGCATGCCGGCCACAGCCTCACGGCTGAGGAAGCACGACAAATGGCTTACGCCATCGACGCCGACTTGGTGCAATACCTCGACATGTCCGATACCGGCGCCGCCCGGAACGCGCCCGGAGGTTATGGCTTGTCGGCCGTAATCTCCGGCTTCAACCCGAACTGGCTGGACGAACAGGCCGCTGGCGAGGCTGCCGAAGGCTTGCGGCTCGAACGTTTTCGGCGTGCGATGGAATTCATGCGCGAGATTCTCCTCAATGCCGTGAAGTACCGCGTCGGCGCCATGCTGGCGCTGGAACAGGTGCGCCGCGCGGAATTGCTGGAAGACGGCCGCGTACTTTTTCTGGAAAACGGTGCCCTGCCCTGGTCATCGGTGGTACGCAACGAGATGCCGAAAGTGCTGTTCGTGATCGGCTACAACATGACCGAACGGCGCTACATGATTCATACGGTGCCGGCGGCCGCCGACAGCTTCGATGCGCGCGCCGACCTGCCGGCCGCCTGGGCCGGCCTGCGCGGCGCAGACT
>JAEWBA010000020.1 GCA_023391395.1 Pseudomonadota bacterium | reverse complement strand
GCTTCATGCGCCTGAAGCCGTTCAGCGTCAGCGTCGCGATCTGGCGCTCGTAATCCTCGTCGCCCATGTGCCAGTGGAAAGAGCCGCAGCAGTTCTCGGGGCCGCCCAGCGTCGTGAAATCGATGCCGAGCTTTTCCATGATTTTTTGCGCCAGGTAGGGAATGTGCGACACCGTCAGCGTCTGGCACGAAACGTGGAGAATGACGGAGCCGGATTTCATGCCGGCCGGCGGGTCGGTGATGTAGGAAAAATCATCGGAAGCCAGGACGCGCCCGAGAATGCGTGGCGGCTCGAAAACGAATACGTAGGGAACCTTGTCAACCTTTGCCATTGCCTATCCTTTTCGTCAATGAGTGAATGGTGAGAACCGGCCGCATCAGGCGCCGATGTACACCGTGCCATTCTCGATTTTCAGTTCCCGTGTCGGCAGTCCGCGGTAGCCGTGAATTTCCGCACCACAGTTGTTCATGTCGAAGCGCCAGCCGTGCAGCGGGCAGGTCAGGATGGCGCCGTCGACCTCGGCATGTTCCATCGAAATGCCGGCATGCGGGCACTTCGCCGCACAAGCGATCAGCCGCCCTTCGAGCCGGCCGACGAGAACCGCTTCGCTCCCCACGGTGACCGTCTTCAAGCCGGAACTGAAATCCGCCTCACTCCCCACTTCCACCCATGTCCGATCCATCATCGACCTCCAATGTCAAAAAATAGCGGCGCCTTGAAGCGCATGCGCCGCCTTGCCGCACAAATCCAGTATCCGGTGAAAACCCACGGGCCTCGGTTAATTACTTAACGTGCCCGTTCATTGAATTGCCAGATCCGTCCGCCATCGACCACGAGGTCGTGGCCATTGACGAAGCTGCCCTCGTCGCTGGCGAGGAATAGCGCGGCATGGGCGATGTCCTCCGGCAGGCCGGCGCGCGGCAAGGGCGTCGCGTGCGCCAGGTTTTGCTTGAGCTTTGTCAGCTTGCGCTCGCGGTCTTCGTCACTCAATTGATTGGCGTTGCTGAAGAAGATAGGCGTGGCGATGGCTCCGGGCGATATGGCATTGACGCGAATGCCGTGGGCGCCGAGTTCCACGGCAGTCAGCCGCGTCAAATGCGTCACGCCGGCTTTCGCGCAGGAATAGAGCAAGTCGCCCTGCCCCACGCGGTGCGCGGCGATGCTGGCATTGTTGATGATGCTGCCGCCGCCTTGCGCCTTCATCACGCGCGCGGCGTGCTTGATGCCGAAGAAGGCGCTGCCGAACAGCAGCCTGCTTGCTTCGATCAGGTCGGCTTCGGTGGCACTGTCGAGCGTGGCCTGGATCTGGCCGCCGGCATTGTTGAACAGGCAGTCGAGGCGGCCGAAGCGCTGCTGCGCGGCGTCGATCAGTTCCGCGATGTCGCTCTCGCGGGTGACATCGGCGACATGGAATTGCGCGCGCTCGCCCAGCTCCTGCGCCAGCGCCTCGCCCTTGGCACGGTTGCGCCCCGCGATCAGCACTTGCGCGCCTTCGGCCACGAATATGCGTGCCGTAGCTTCGCCGATACCGCTGGTGGCGCCGGTGATGACGGCGACTTTGTCCTGCAATCGATTGCTCATGGAATCCTCCGCTTGAAGAAGAAAATGTCAGCTCGGCGTGCCGGACGGCGTACGCTGCGCGAGTTTGTGGGCCAGATCGGCATACCATGCCAGGCTGTCCGGATTGGCCATGGTCTGGCGATTGATCACCGCATCGAGCGGCTGGCCCAGCAGCAGCTTCTTGATCGGGACTTCCTGCTTTTTTCCCGACAAGGTGCGCGGGATTTCCGCCACCTGGAAAATCTCGTCCGGCACGAAGCGCGGCGACAACGAAGTACGGATAGCCTTGACGAGCTCGGCGCGCAGCGCGTCATCCAGGACGACGCCCTTGTTCAGCACGACGAACAGCGCCATCCAGCTTTCGCGGCCCAGATATTCGAGATCGACGACCATGGAATCCAGCACCTCAGGCAAGGCTTCCACCGCGGCGTAGATTTCGCTCGTGCCCATACGCAAGCCGTGGCGGTTGATGGTGGCGTCGCTGCGGCCGAGAATGACGCAGGAGCCATCCGCCTCGATCTTCAACCAGTCGCCATGCCGCCATACGCTGGGAAAGACATCGAAATAGCTGGCGATGTAGCGGCTGTTGTCGTGGTCGCCCCACAGGTGCAAAGGCATGGAAGGAATCGGCCGGGTGCAGACCAGCTCCCCCACTTCGCCGACGACCGCCTCGCCATTGTCGGCCCAGGCTTCGACGGCGCAACCGAGCTGGCGGCATTGCATGGTGCCCGGCACCTGCGGCAGCTCGCGGTTGCCGCCGATGAAGGAGCCGCAAAAGTCGGTGCCGCCCGAAATATTGCACCACCAGATATCAGACGTGCCGAGTCGCTCGAACTGGGCGCTGCCCCAGCGCTGCACATCTTCGGGAAGCGGCGATCCGGTGCATCCCAGTGCCCGTATCAATGACAGATCGCCGCACTCGGCAAGGTCGATCCCGGATTTCATGCAACTGGTGTAAAAGGCGGCGCCAGCGCCGAAAAAAGTAACGCGATGCCGGGCGGCGAAGCGCCACAGGACGCCCCAGTCCGGCCGCTCCTTGCTGCCGCCGGGATTGCCGTCGAAGATGCAGATCGTCGCGCCCACGACCAGGCCGGCAACCTGCGCATTCCACATCACCCATCCCGTAGAGCTGTACCAGTGAAAGCGCTCGCCGAAATTGTTTTCGCTGTAGCTGCTGCCGACATCGTTGTGCAGATTGGTCGCCGCCATCAGGGTCAACAGGATGCCGCCGTGGCCATGCACGATGGGCTTGGGCAAG
>JAEWBA010000017.1 GCA_023391395.1 Pseudomonadota bacterium | reverse complement strand
TATCGATGCTGCTGGTCGAACAGAATGCGTCGATGGCATTTTCAGTGGCCCACCATGGCTACATCATGGAAAGCGGTAAGGTGGTGCTGAGCGGTCCGACCGAAAGCCTGGTGCGCAATCCCGATGTGCGGAAGCTCTATCTCGGCGTACATGACGAGTCCAGCGGCCGCCGCAGCTACCGGAGACAGCCGGCCGAAGCGCAGTAGGCGCACCGGCGCGGCTGCCGCCGGCAGCCGAGCGCCCTTCCTTTTCCTGCTCTTATCTGGAGAACAAATTGCAACCGAAGAAGACGCTTATCGCGGGCTACGTACGCTCGCCTTTCACCGCGGCGCGCAAGGGCGCACTGGCCGCAATCCGCCCGGACGATCTCAGCGCGCAGGTGATCCGCGCACTGATGGCCAAGGTGAATGTTCCGGCGGAAGAAATCGAAGACGTGATCTGGGGCTGTGCCTACCCGGAAGGCGAGCAAGGCATCAATATCGGCCGCGTGGTTTCGATGCTGGCCGGTCTGCCCGACTCGGTGTCCGGCATGACGGTCAACCGCTGGTGCGGTTCCGCCATGCAGGCAGTGCAGGATGCGGCGGGCATGATCGCCACCAATGCCGGTGACGCCTTCATCTGCGGCGGCGTGGAATCCATGTCGCGCGTGCCGATGTACGGTTTCAACCTGCTGCCGCCGACCGCCTGGACGCAGGCGCAGCAGGATGCCTATATCAAGGTCGGTCTGACCGCCGAACGTGTCGCCGCCATGTACGGACTCACCCGAGAAATGCAGGATCGGTTCGGATTCGACAGCCAGTCCAAGGCTGTGGCAGCACAAAGCGACGGCCGCCTGGCGCAGGAAATTGCGCCGATCACGGTCGGCGACGAGGTGATCGACAGGGATGGCTGCATCCGCCAACCTTCTCTGGAAAAGATGGCGGAACTGAAACCCGCGTTCCTAGAGGGCGGCACCGTCACTGCTGGCACCACCGCGCCGATGACCGATGGCGCCACCGCGCTGCTGGTGTGCTCCGACGCCTTCGCTGCCCGCCACGGCCTGCAGGCGCAGGCGGAAGTGGTGAGCTTTGCCGTTGCCGGCTGCGCTGCCGGCGTGATGGGCCTGGGTCCGATCGGCGCCAGCCGTAAAGCCATTGCACGCGCCGGCCTCAGCGTATCGGATATCGATGTGGTCGAAATGAATGAAGCATTTGCGGCTCAGGCAGAAGCCTGCCGCCGCGAACTCGGCATCGCGCCGGAAAAGCTGAATGTGGATGGCGGCGCCATCGCGCTCGGCCATCCGCTCGGCGCTACCGGCGCGCGCCTGGTCGGCAAGGCGGCCCAGCGCCTGATGCGCGGCGAAGGACGCTATGCGCTGACTACCCAATGCATCGGCGGCGGCATGGGCATCGCCATGGTGCTGAAAGCCGCGCAATGATCCTGTAATAGCGAAGGGCGGAGCCTTTCCGTCCTTCTCTTTTCATCATCAGCCCATGTCCGTACGTAGCGACCCGCCCCGGTGCTTTTCTGCGGACGACCATCCTGGGGCCTTTGCCCCTGCAAGAGAAGAATCACCATGAATGAATATGTAGCTCCGTTGCGCGACATGCAGTTTATTCTTTCCCGCCTGGCCGGCATCGACGAGATCTGCCGCCTGCCTGGGTACGAGGAAACTACGCCCGATCTGGTCGATGCAATCCTGGACAAAGCTGGCAAGTTCGCGTCCGGGGTGCTGGCGCCCCTGAACCCTGTTGGCGACTCCGAAGGCTGCCGCCTCGAGAACGGCACCGTCAAGACCGCCACCGGCTGGAAGGAAGCCTACGCGCAGTTCCGCGCGGGCGGCTGGGTCGGCTTGGCGATGCCTGCGGAGTACGGTGGACAGGGCTTGCCGAAAATGGTGTCGGCACCGGTCAATGAAATGTGGTTCGCCTCGAACATCGCCTTCTCGCTGATGCCGCCGATGGCGACCGGATCGGCCGACACGCTGATGCACGCGGCCAGCGAAGAACTCAAGGCACGCTATATCCCACGCATGGCCAGCGGCGAATGGACCGCGACCATGGATCTCACCGAACCGAATGCCGGCTCCGATCTGGGCGCGATCCAGACGCGCGCCGAGCCGCACCCCGATGGCAGCTACCGCCTATTCGGGCAAAAAATCTTCATTACCTACGGCGACCATGACATGGCCGAAAATATCGTGCATCTGGTGCTGGCCCGCCTTCCCGGCGCGCCGGCCGGTGTGCGCGGGATTTCCATGTTCCTCGTGCCGAAATTCCTGGTCGACGAAGACGGCACGCCAGGCACGCGCAACGACATGCACTGCATCT
Organism: Pseudomonadota bacterium; assembly: GCA_023391395.1. GTDB lineage: Bacteria > Pseudomonadota > Gammaproteobacteria > Burkholderiales > Burkholderiaceae_D > Noviherbaspirillum. The sequence continues at coordinate 2,084 of JAEWBA010000017.1, read as the reverse complement.
CGGTCGAGCACAAACTGGGCATCCATGGCAGTCCCACCTGCACCATGAGTTACGGCGATGCTGGCGGCGCAGTCGGTTATCTGGTCGGCGAGCCGGGCCGCGGCCTCGAATACATGTTCGTCATGGTCAACGAGAGCCGCTTCAACGTCGGCCTGCAAGGCATCGCCCTCGGTGACCGCGCCTACCAGAAGGCGCTGGCCTATGCGCGTGAGCGTGTGCAGGGCCGCGACGCACTTACCGGCGAAGCGAACGTGCCCATCATCCGTCATCCCGACGTCAAGCGCATGCTGCTCTCCATGCGCGCCAGCGTCATGGCTGCCCGCATGCTGGCCTATGTCGCAGCCGGCTGGTTCGACAAGGCAAAACATCACCCCGACCAAGAGACCGCGACGCAATGCCGCGGCCTGGTCGATCTGCTGATGCCGGTCGTCAAGGGATGGAGCACAGAACTCGGCATCGAAGTCACCAGCATGGGTATCCAAATCCACGGCGGCATGGGCTTCATTGAGGAAACCGGCGTAGCGCAGTACCTCCGCGACGTGCGGATCACCGCCATTTACGAAGGCACCACCGGCATCCAGGCGAATGATCTGATCAGCCGCAAGATCCTGCGTGACGAGGGCAAGGCACTCAATCATTTGATCGGTGAAATCCGAAGGGCCACCCGGAAGGCGGCCGCTCATCCTGCCACGGCTGCGCTGGCAGAAGATCTGGAAAGCGCGCTCGCCATGCTGGAAGAGGTCCGCGACTGGATCATCCGCCGCGGTGGCGACACCATCGGGGAACTGCTGGCCGGCGGCGTCTCTTTCCTGAAGCTGCTCGGCACGATTTGCGGCGCCTGGCAGATGACGCGCGCCGCGCTCGCGGCACAGGAGGCCCTCGACCAGCAAGTAGGCGATGCCTCCTACATGCAAGGCATCGTCGATCTGGCACGCTTCTATTTCGCGCACATGCTGCCGCACGCCCACACGCACGGCGATGTGCTCAAGCGGGGCGGCCAGTCGATTTTGCAATTTCCGGAGGAGGCGCTCTAGATAGTGCCTCGTTGGGGGCACGGACACCGTCCGAGGCGGCAGGCCGGGCCGATGCCCGACACCAAGCGGCCAAGGCAAGGAATCAGGCACGCTGGCGCGATAACGCCGGTGGGCCCACCATTGTCGGGGGCTCAGTCTGATTCAAACAGCCTTGTCCCGCACATCCGGCGAAGAATTTGAAAGGCCTTCCCAGAACGAGAAGGGATGCGTAAGAGCGGCCCTGAGAGTACTGTCTCTTTATTTGCCGATCCGCCGCAAAACCAATTGATCGAGGTTTCACTGCCCTTCTCGGTCCTGCTGGTTCACTTCCATCCGCGACGAACAAAAAAAAAGCCCGCAGACCTTGCGGCTGCGGGCAAATCCAATTCTTGGACAGAGTTGGAGGAGACAGGTGCAATCATAGTGCGACGCACCATACATGTCTGCTTTATTGTGGTGATAGCAGTTATAAGGATCAGGAATAGTACCAAATCAGGACGCAGTGCCCGATAAGCCGCACCCACTCTCACTTTTCTCTTCCTGAGCAAAATCAACCGCGCTCGATGATAAGCACAATGCCCTGCCTCAGGCCTATGCACATGGCGCACGGCGCATAGCGGCTTCCGCTGCGGTGCAACTGGTACATGGTGGTAGTCACCAGGCGCGCCTAGTGGCCGCCGATCCAGCCGTACATCAGCACGAACAGTGCCGCAATCAGCCAGGCCATGAAGTGCACCTCTTTCACGCGACCGGTCAAGAGTTTCAGTACGGCGTAGGTAATGAAGCCAAAGGCGATGCCGTTGGCGATGGAATAGGTGAACGGCATCATCAGCGCGGTGACGACTGCCGGCACGCTTTCCGTCACGTCGTCCCAGGGCAGCTCAGCCAGCTCGCGCAGCATGAGGCAGGATACATAGAACAAGGCGGGCGCCGTAGCATAGGCCGGCACGGCGCCCGCCAGCGGCGCGATGAACAGACAGGCCAGAAACAGGACCGCGACCGTCACTGCGGTCAGACCGGTGCGCCCGCCGGCCTGCACGCCAGCCGCACTCTCCACGTACGCCGTGGTGC
>JAEWBA010000001.1 GCA_023391395.1 Pseudomonadota bacterium | reverse complement strand
GGTCCATCCCAAGCCGGCGGTAACGACCAGGTGCTGCCCTGCAGGATGGGTATGCCAGGCGGAGCGGGCTCCCGGTTCGAAGCTCACATAGGCGCCGGAAACCGGCGTCGCGTCGTCGGCCGGAAACAGCGGCTCGATTCTGACGGTGCCGGTAAAGTATTCGGCCGGCCCTTGAGTAGCAGCCTGAGAGCCGGCGCGGGTAACGGTTTGAGACATCTTGTTCTCCTCTGCAGCAAGCGCGCCATCTGCCATGGCTCCCATTGCAACGAGCAGCGGGAGAAACAGCGGCAGAAATTTGCCTCTCATCCTGTTCTCCACAGAGTGGATTTCAGCCTCTGCTTGCCGATGCCGTTTTCACTGGGGCCATATTGTTATGAAGCGATAGCGTGCTTCCTCGCTTAGAACACTCTCATACCTGGGTCGATCTGATCCGGATGGATCGGTTCGCACTCCCGTTGAATTAAATTTTCCAGACCCTATTCACGAGCAACCGTGCCGTCGAGGGAAGGAAGGCGGAAGACAGCCGCAAATCGAGAGACCGGCGCCCGAAAGCAGGCCTTCTGGCGCCAAAGAGCTATCCCTTGGCAACGTGCGCTTGAATTTGTTCGAGTAGTTGCTGCGGACTGAAGTGGGTGTAGTCCTTGTTGATCTCCAGGCGTACGACGGATTCCAGTTGCGGATCGAGCAGCTTGCGTAACATGCCGAGAAACTGCGGGGACACCACCAGGGAAAGTTGCTGGAAGCGCCCTTCCTGGTAGCCCTGCAGCAGATAGCTGGCGATATCCCTGGCAAACAACTCCGCCGAATGCTTGTCCGGCGTTTGCGGCGGTTCGTACATCTTGTTCGGGGTGGCGGCGCCGACGTTATGGATGCTTTTCGTCGCGGAGGTCGGGCCCCGCTTGTCCGACTCGGTGTTTTCCAGCATGCGCAAACGCGCTTCCTCGTTCACCATGTCCTCGATTTCTTCCAGGGGTTCGGTCAGATTTTGCTGGGAAAAGAACCTTGCCCGGCTTGCATTGGCCGATACGATCCAAGTTGCATTCATATTGCCCTCATTAATGCATTGGAAAGAAACTTCGATGTGAGAAGCGGCGGAAACGTTCCGCGATTTCTGGGCAAGTCCTTCGGAAACGCTTCGTCGCCCCCCGATCCGGAATCTGTTTCCAAATACGGGAGGCGAGGCAGGAATCCACTTTCATCGGGCCGATGGCAAACAGCCCCCTACATGCATGGGAACCGTTCACCGCCGGAATAAAGGCTATTTCTTCTTTTCCAGTTTCCTTGCTGCCTCGAGATGGCGCGCGACCACTTGGATGGTCTTCGTAGCATAGGCCTTCAGGTCCGCATCCTTGGCTTCGCGCTGCGTCTTTTCCAGCAGCTTGTGGGTACGCTCATGGTCGCCCACGCCTACGCGGGCGATGTACTGACTGTCGAAAGTCTCGCCGGAGAGCGCCTTCAAGGCCGTGGCGATGGCCTTGTGCTGCACGTCGGTTTCCGTCGGCACGCTGCTTCCCTTGGCCTTGGCCAGGGTGCGCAATTCCTCCATGGCCTTGGTATGGTCGTCGATCATCATCTGCGCAAATTTCTTGACCTCTGCGCTCTGTCCCTTTTCCAACGCCATCTTGCCGGTCTCGATTTCGGCAAGATTGGCCTGGGCGATGTCTTGCAGCAAGTCGTGATCGTCTTTGCTCAATTTGCCGCGCGCATCGGTGCTGGTGGCGCCGGGTGTACCGCCGCCCGTGGTCTGCGCCATGGCAGGCGCGCCCAGGGCGAAGAGGGCAGCAGCAAGGATTGCGGAAAACAGTCGTAGACAGTGCAGCATGGGGACACCTCCTGTGGTTGGCACGTATCAAGGAAAAATATGCGACCGGACCGGCCGCGTCGGGCGAACCCGCTCTCTCAAGGCAATCCCCATGCCTGCCTGTGCCGGCCCTTGCCGACATCTGGTCCGCAGAACAACATGCGCAGAATTGACCGGCATTGGTAATTTCCGCCATGGGCAATTGGCGCCTACCTGGGCGGCCTCCCCTTTCAACATAGGCTCTTGCCTGTGGCAAGAACGCTCAGGCATGAACTTCCGGTTTCCGGCGAGGCGTCTCTGCCTTATGTCTCTGGTCAACTTCCAGCGCGCAACGTATAGTCAACATGTTCTAAAAAACAACTTGCCGCCCCATGCTCCTGACATCCCTGTCGCACCGCATGCTTGCCCTGGCCGCACTGCTGGCGTTCCTGCACTCCGGCGCTATCGCCGATCCCAAGAAACTCCCGGACGAGTTGAAGGACGAGGGACTGCTGGTGTTCGAGATCGTCCGCCACCCGGACATACGCCACACCGGCCAGCGATGGATCCGGCAAGCCGTCATCAATGGCAAGCGCTACGCCGACATGGCGGAGGCAGACCACATGCGCGCGGTCGCGCTGCCGCCGGGCGAATACAAGCTCGATGCCCTGGTCGCGGTCGGCGCACGCGAAAGCACCTACATTGGCGGCGTCCATCTACGGGGGAGCCCGGCGACCTCATGGTCCGTCGATCGCCCTTTCGTCATCGAAGCCGGCAAGGTGACCAACCTGGGGCAATTCGTGTTCCATCAAAGCACGGACAATCCGCAGCAGTACGCCATCCGCTATATCGACAACAGCACCGACCTGCCGCCGCTGGAAAAGCTCAACCCGACGCTGGCGGCCTCGCTCACGCCCGAAAAGTTCGTTCTGGCGCCGGGTAATTACCTGAGCGCGCCGCAACTGGAAGCGCTGCGCCTGGAATTTGCGCGGCGTGATCTCAAGGGGCTGACCGCGGCCCAGCTCAAACACACCCATTTCGTGGTCGATACCACCGGCACCGTGGCCATCCTCGACAAACCGGATGCATCCAAGCCGCCCGCGGTGAAGATCGTCGATATCGGCCACAGCCGCACTCCCCTTTGCACCGACTGGCGCAAGGGAGTGGCCTGCCTTGCGAAGGGCAACAGCATTCTGTTGCTGGATGGCGCCGAGCGCAGAACGATCGACTATCCCAAGGACTTCAAGCCCTACCGCATTCATACTTTCGGCGACAGCGGCGTGGTGCTGGCCGATGAATTGTTCCGCTTTGTCGTGAGCAAGGATGGCGGCGCCAACTGGACCGCGTACAACGAAGCTGCCTTCGACAAGACCTACATCGGCGCCTATCCGCGCTTTCACAACGGGGCCAGGGGCTTTTATGTCTACTCCGCCTATGCCTTCGGGGAAGGCGCCGGGATCAGGCTGCTGTATGCGCCATACGAGACGGCGCAATTGCAGCCCCTGCCCCGGCCGCAAGCGATGAAAACGATAGCCACGGCGCTGGAAACGAAGCAGGGCCTGTATCTCAGCCCACGCACCTCATATTCGGATACGACGACAACGCTGTACTTCACGCCCATCGGCAAGAGCGAGCCGGAAATCATGAGCATTCCCGCCAGCTTCTGCTCCCGACTGTTCGCCGACGACGCCGACGGCCAACAGTTGACGGCCGTTTGCGCGACCCGCACATCGATGTGGGACAAGGAGGATTGGCACAGCAGCGACGGCGGCAAGACCTGGACCAAATGATTTCCTGGTTTCCAGTTTGACTGCAAATGAAAGATGTCCCCATGCGCACTATGATGACGCGCGGTTTCCGATCCGCCTTTCTGCTTTCCGGCCTGTTGCTCTCCACGCTCGCTCACGCCTTTACCGCCAGCCTCCCCTTTCCCCTGAAAGAGGAAAAATTCACGATAGCGGTCACCGGCGACGCGCCGTCCGGATGGAACGATGTGCCGACCGGCGCCTATACGATCCCGGACACCCGTGTGGTCGTGACCAAAGCCCGAAAGATTTCCAGGACTGAAGGTGCCTTCGGCATCTTGGGCGTGCTGGCTGCGCACAGCGCAGGCAGTGAGGACGGCAAGGCCGTCATCGGCGAACATGCGCAAGCTTTCCGCGTCGATCTCAAAAGCGAAGCCGAGCAAATCCTGGCCGCCAAGCGCAATCAAGCGGCCTTGCCGAACTGGGTGACGGAAGCAGATGCCGCACATACGCTCAAGCTCACGCCCTACATATTCGTGACACCCCTGGAAAAAGGCACGGCCCGCGTTTATACGGTCGTGAAGGCGGCATTGGTCGACGCTAACGAATCGGAGAGCTGGTGGACCCGCTACATCGCCTATCCGGCCGAAGTCCGTCCGCTCACCGGCGAAGCAAGCTGGACGGAAAAGGATGGCGCCGCCTTCAAGCGCGCCGCCACGGCAGGCTTGGCCGAGGCCATCGACGCCATGCTGCGCCAGCTCCATGCGGACACCGCCGCCGCGCCGCGCAAACCGGTGATGCTGGAGACCATGTTTGCCGGCGTCTCGGAACTGATCGACGTCAAAGGCGAGCTTCTCCAGGAAGCGCCAGAGCAGTTGATCTTCAGCCCGGTGCAAGGCAAGGGCTCCATCATTTATGGCGTACACATCCTGCCGCGCAAGGACGTGCGATTGCATTAAATGAAGGGCATCGTCATGCCCTCACAGGCGGGGAAAGCACCGACGTGTCCCGCCTTCCGAAAGAAAAGGTCGTTGCTTGAGAGGACCTCCAAGGCGGGACGGCTGCCCACCAATGACTTACGCAAGGTTCGCGGATGTGATCGGCAAGCCTTAGCAGGCTGGCAATGCGAATTCACCCTCAGGTGAAGAGCTCACCGCAGCACGGCGTCATGGCCGCGGCGCTTGCGACCATGACTTTCATAGAACGATTACCCGACTGCTGTGAACGACCGGGGGCTCCACTTATGACTACGCGCTGGCTGTGCCTGTTGGACCGGTTGCGCCTGTTGGACCGGTTGGGCCGATTGCGCCTGTTGCGCCCGTTGGGGTGCCTGTCAGGTCGATTGTACCTGTCGGGCCGGTTGCGCCTGTTGGACCGGTTGGGCCGATTGCGCCTGTTGCGCCCGTTGGGCCTGCTGCACCCGCTGGGCTGGTCGTGCCTGTCGGGCTGGTCGTGGTCGGGCCGGTTGCGCCCGTTGGACCGGTTGGACCGATTGCGCCTGTTGCGCCCGTTGGGCCTGTTGTCCCAGTTGTGCCACTGGTTCCACTAGTGCCACTGGCGCCGGGTTGCGCTGGTGTTGCCGGTGTTGCCGGTGTTGCCGGTGTTGCCGGCGTTGCCGGCGTTGTCGGCGTTGTCGGCGTTGTCGGCGTTGTCGGTTGCGCTGTACCTAGCTGCTGGCGAATTTCTCGCGCCTGCGCCAGATGCGCGTTCAGGGTACCCAGAAGATTCTGCGCGAAAGTGCGCAAGCCTGCGTCATTCGCATTCTGGGACTGCACGCTAACGAGCGCTACTGCTTCTGCGTGCAGATTCACATTGATATCCATGTACTCACGATCGAAGTCGGCACCGGTTTGGCCCAGCACGTCGATAAAGTCGCGCAACTGCTCAGGCGAAGTCTCAGTGGGCAGTACGACGCTTCTTTCCTGGGCCAGCTGCTCGATCTGCGTATTGACGGCGGCATGCTCGCTGATCATTTGCTGGGCGAAGCTGCGCACCGTCTCGTTGCTTGCCTGGGTGCGAGCCAGGTTGGCCAGTTGCAGTTCGGCCTTGCCGCTCTGGTAGGCGGAATACAGGAAGCTGGGTTCGATGCGCCTGTCGATATCGATGGCATTGGCAAGATGCGAAGCCAGTGTCAGGATGGTACTCAAGGCGAAAGCCCGCACTTCGGTATCGCGCCCGCTTTCCGTCTGCTGCCGTGTTTGTCGCACTGCTTTGACGTGGGCGACAACATTCTTGTCCATGTAGGTCTTGTCGAAGTCGGCACCGGAAAACCGCGAGATATCGGCGATCTCATCTTGCTGATCAGGTGTGAGATCGGTCGGCAGGGTCGCGCCTTCGACACGCGCCAGCGTCGTCAGCTCGCTGTTGTTGCGCGTATGGTCGTCGATCATGCGCTGAGCGAAGTCCTTGACTCTTGCATCCTGCGCCCGATCCAGTGCCACGCGCGACAACTGAATTTCGAACAAACCGTTCTGGAAGGCAGTGGCAAGGTAGACACGCGGATCCAGCGAGCCGGCGATTTCCTGCGCCACGGCCAGGTGGACTTCAAGGATGGGCAGAGCGGCATCCGCCAGCCTCCTGACCTCGGCATCGCTTCCCTGGCGAGCCTGAGCGCGCG
>JAEWBA010000331.1 GCA_023391395.1 Pseudomonadota bacterium | reverse complement strand
CGCTCTTCCTTCAACAGGTTGGTCTTGATGCGATTGCGCTTAAGCGGCGACAGGTATTCGACGAAGACCTTGCCCTTCAGGTGATCCATCTCATGCTGGATGCACACGGCCAGCAGGCCGTCGGCTTCCAGCTCAAAAGGCTTGCCGTCCAAGTCGAGGGCGCGCACCTTGACGCGCGCCGGCCGTTCGACGCCATCGTAAATGCCGGGCACGGACAGGCAGCCCTCTTCATAGAGCTGCTTTTCCTCGCTGGCCCAGGTGATTTCGGGATTGATAAAGACCCGCAACTGGTCGCGCGTCTCCGAGGTATCGATGACGATCAATTGCTCATGCACATCGACCTGGGTCGCAGCCAAGCCGACGCCGGGCGCCTCGTACATGGTTTCGGCCATGTCGGCGGCCAGCTTCTTCAGGCGCTCGTCGAACACAGTCACCGGCTTGGCGACCTTGTGCAGGCGCGGGTCGGGATAACGCAGGATATTCAATAAGGACATACGGCTTTTGCGCAACAATGCTGCTATGTAAGATGGCGCTTTCTCTTGCTAGTTCAAGGATTTATGTGCAGAATTTGATTCAATTTAGCAAGTTTCTCCTGCGCAACTCGTGGTGCGCGAACAACGTGCGGTGCTAGCCACGCCGCGCCCTCGAAGGTCCATGCCAACCGGACGAACCATGAAAAAGTCTAGCACAGCCGCCCTTTTCCTCGCTTTCGCCGCCGCCTCTTCCAGCTTTGCCGCATCCGGCGAAACGACGAAATCACGCTGTGGCTTCCTGCCGAATGCACCGGACCAGCACACGGTGGTGCGTGGCGACACGCTGTGGGGAATTTCCGGCAAGTTCCTGCAACAACCTTGGTGCTGGCCGCAAGTGTGGGGCATGAACCGCGAGCAGATCCGCGATCCGCACTGGATTTATCCGGGCCAGATCGTCTACCTCGACCGCGCGGCCGGGCGCCTGCGTCTCGGCAATGCCGCCAACGGCGGAGCCGGCGGCATGCCGACCGTGCGCCTGAGCCCGCAGATTCGCAGCTCAGGGCTGGAGCAGAGCGCCATCAGTTCGATTCCGTCCGGCGTGATCGAGCCCTTTCTGTCCCAGCCGATGATCGTCGAGGACCAGGAGTTGGCGATCGCGCCACGCATCATGGCTGCCGAAGAAGGCCGCGTCGTGCTGGGCAAAGGCGATATCGCCTATGTGCGCGGCGAGTTGCAGAACGGCGTGTCCTTCCAGGCTTTCCGCCCCGGCGCCGCCCTGCGCGATCCGGACACCGGCCTGGTCATCGGCCATGAAGCACTCTTCCTTGGTACGCTCAAGCTCAAGCGCCCTGCCCGGACCGCAGACGAAGCGCATGTCTTCGATATCGTGAACGTGCAGCAGGAAATGGGCATAGGCGACCGCCTGGTGCCGGTGCCGCATCAACCCATCATCAATTATGTGCCGCATCCGCCGGAGCAGGCGGTCGATGCGCGCATCGTATCGATCTACGGTGGCGTCTCGCAGGCCGGCCAGAACCAGATCGTCACCATCAATCGCGGCAAGAACCACGGCATCGATGTCGGCACCGTGTTGAGCCTGTATCGCTTCGGCCGCGTGGTCGCCGATCCGACTCAGAAGAACGATTCGTGGTCCAGAGAGCAGAAACTGGTCAAGCTGCCGGACCAGGAGTACGGCAACCTGTTCGTGTTCCGAGTCTTCAACAACCTCTCCTACGGTCTCATCATGCAGGTTACGGATTCAGTGAAGATCGGTGACATCGCCAGAACACCGGAGTAAGAGGCCGCCTCACAATGATGCCGGCTCTGTCGTGGGACCTTGTCGGACTGGTTCTATCGCCTGCAGCCGCACGCTCCGCCGGAAGCGCGCTGCGTTCTTCTGACAGAGCCTTGCAAGTCGCCGTGGTCCGCATGCGATGAACAGCGCCGACGAAGACCTCGCTTACTGGCTGCGGCTGGAACAGACGCCCGGTGTCGGCGCTGAAACCGCACGCAAGCTGTTGAGCGTCTTCGGCCTGCCGCAGAGCATTTTCTCCGCCGACTTCGCGGCGCTACACTCCCACGTCCCGGAACGCATTGCCCGGGCTTTAATCGCACTGCCTTCGGATGATGTGCGTGCGCAAATCGACAAGACCCTGGCATGGGCGGCACAAGCCGGCAACCGGGTCCTCACCTTGGCGGACGCCGACTATCCGCGACCACTTCTCGACATCGCAGACCCGCCGCTCCTGTTATATGCCAAGGGCCGACTCGAGCTGCTCGCCCGTCCGGCACTGGCGGTGGTCGGCAGCCGCAACGCCACCGCGCAAGGCATCGCCCATGCGCGGCAGTTTTCCGAAGCACTGAGCCAAGCCGGCCTGACCATCGTCTCCGGCATGGCGCTTGGCATCGACGCTGCGGCACATGAAGGAGGCTTGCGGGGAGGCAGTTCCACCATTGCCGTGATCGGCACCGGCGCCGACATCGTTTACCCTGCGCGCAACCGCGATCTTGCGCACCGCATCGCGCGGGAAGGCAGTCTTCTCAGCGAATACCCACTCGGCATGCCGGCCATCGCCGCCAATTTCCCGCGCCGCAATCGCATCATTTCCGGCCTGGCGCGCGGCGTACTGGTGGTGGAAGCCGCCGCGCAATCCGGTTCACTCATCACCGCGCGCATGGCGGGAGAGCAAGGACGGGAAGTATTCGCGATTCCCGGCTCCATCCATTCGCCCTTGTCGAAAGGCTGCCATGAATTGATACGGCAGGGCGCGAAACTGGTGGAGTCGGCGCAAGACGTGTTGGAAGAATTTCCCGACTACGGCAAGAGGCAGTCTGCAGCGGAAAGCATAAGCTTGCCGGTTTCTTCCGATGACCCGATCCTGGCGGCGATGGGCTTCGATCCGATCGACGTGGACACACTTGCACAACGCGCAGGATGCGATGTGCAATCGGCACTTTCGCGATTGCTCACGCTGGAACTGGACGGCAGCATAGAAATGCTGGCCGACGGCAGATACCGCCGGTTAGCCTGAATGTCGGAAGAATATCGACCGCCATGCAAACGTTTGCATGCTGGCATGGAAGCACGCAAATTTTTGCCTGCGGCATGTCGATATTCTGCAACCGGCCTGGACCGGGACTTGTGCCGCAGCGGCCTTGAGGCTACAGTACAGGCATGTTCGACGTTCTCGTATACCTCTACGAAACCTATTATCGGCCGGAGGCCTGCCCCGATACCGAGGCCCTGGCAAAGAAGTTATCGGCAGTCGGTTTCGAAGATGAGGAAATTTCGGAAGCGCTCGGTTGGCTCACCGATCTGGCACGAGTCAACAACGCGTTTTCGGACCGGTATCCCCAGCAAACCGCTTTTTCCTTCGGCATGCGCATCTATGCGCAGCGCGAACTGGACGTGCTCGGCACTGAAGCGGTCGGCTTTCTGCAATTCCTGGAATCGGCCAAGGTCATCAATCCGGTCCAGCGCGAGATCGTGATCGAGCGGGCGCTGGCCTTGAGCGACTCGCCGGTGTCGCTGGACAAAGTCAAGTTCATTGTGCTGATGGTAATGTGGAGCCAGGGCAAGGAACCCGATGCCTTGATCTTCGATGAATTGTTTTCCGACGACGAAGACGCCGAGCCCCGCCTTTTACACTAAAGCACCAACTCCAGCCTGTGCCGGCCAGCCGCCGGCCTTGTCCTTGCTTGCGGTTTTGCGCG
>JAEWBA010000328.1 GCA_023391395.1 Pseudomonadota bacterium | reverse complement strand
TCCCTTCGACGATCCGGACGTGATCGCCGGTCAGGGCACTATTGCCATGGAACTCCTGCGCCAGCATCCCGGCCCCATCCATGCCGTGTTTGCAGCCATCGGCGGCGGCGGCCTGATCTCGGGCGTGGCGGCTTATATCAAGGCGGTGCGGCCGGAGATCAAGGTGATCGGCGTGCAGACCAGCGATTCGGATGCGATGGCGCGCAGCCTCAAGAGCGGCCGGCGGGTGACGCTCTCCGATGTCGGCCTGTTCTGCGACGGCACAGCCGTGAAGCTGCCGGGAGAAGAAACCTTCCGCATGGTCAAGCAATACGTCGACGAAATTATCGTGGTCGAAACCGATGCGGTATGCGACGCCATCAAGGACGTGTTCCAGGATACCCGCAGCATCCTCGAACCCTCGGGGGCGCTCTCGGTCGCGGGCGCCAAGGCGTATGTTGAACGCGCCAAGGCGGAGAAGAAACCGCTGAAGGACGAGACCCTGATCACCATCGCCAGCGGCGCCAACATGAACTTCGACCGCTTGCGCTTCGTCGCCGAAATGGCGGACGTGGGCGAGGCGCGCGAAGCCTTGTTCGCGGTTACCATCCCGGAAGAGCGCGGCAGCTTCAAGCGCTTTTGCCAACTGGTGGGTCCGCGCGCGGTGACTGAATTCAACTACCGTATCAGCGATGCCGACAAGGCCAATATCTTTGTCGGCATCCAGGTGTCCGGACGCGAGGAATCGGCCCGCATTGCAAAGAACTTCGAAAAGCACGGCTTCCCCACGCTGGAGCTGACGCACGACGAATTGGCGAGACTGCATATCCGCCATCTGGTGGGCGGCAAGAGTCCGCTTGCGCACGACGAATTGCTGTACCGTTTCGAATTTCCCGAGCGGCCGGGCGCATTGATGCGTTTCCTGGACAGCATGGCACCCAACTGGAACATCAGCCTATTCCACTACAGGAACCAGGGTGGCGATGTCGGCCGCATCCTGGTCGGACTGCAAGTGCCGAAGAAGGAAATGAAGGATTTCCGCGCCTTCCTCGCCACCCTGGGTTACCGCCACTGGGACGAAAACGAGAACCCGGTCTACAAGCTGTTCCTGTAAAACGCCTGCGAAACCGGCGGTCCGGGGCAGGGTCTTATACACTTTGACCGGCCGCATTCGCCTTTTCTGTGATGACGACTTCCGATACGCCGCAAGCCTCGCCGCTGGGCAAACCAACCACTTATCCTTCCAGCTATTCGCCGGAGCTGCTCTTTCCGATCGGCCGCGAAGCCAAGCGTGCGGAACTCGGCCTGGGATCCGCTCTGCCATTTTTCGGTGTCGATATCTGGAATGCCTACGAAGTCTCGTGGCTCAACCTGCGCGGCAAACCGCAAGTCGCGCTGGCCACGGTCACGGTGCCTGCCGATACGCCCAATCTCATCGAGTCCAAATCCTTCAAGCTCTATCTGAATTCCTTCAACCAGCACCGCTTGGAAAGTCCGGACGCGTTGCGAGAGCTATTGCACACCGATCTCTCCGCCGCCTGCGGCGCGCCGGTGCATGTGAAGCTGACTTTGCCGGAGGCTTTTTCAGAGCTGAGAATGGGAGAACTGCAGGGTCTGCTGCTCGACCGCCTCGATATCGAAGTCGAGGAGTACCAGCCCAATCCGGCGCTGCTGCGCGCCAACCATGCCGAAGCCATGGTGGAGGAAACGCTGGTTTCGCATCTGCTGAAGTCGAACTGCCTGATCACCGGCCAGCCGGACTGGGGCAGCGTACAAATCCGCTACGTCGGCTCGCAGATCGATCAGGAAGGCTTGCTGAAGTACCTGATCGGTTTTCGCGAGCACAATGAATTCCACGAACAATGCGTGGAACGGATTTTCACGGACATCCTTCGCCAGTGCCGTCCGCAAAAGCTGGCGGTGTATGCACGCTACACCCGGCGCGGCGGACTCGACATCAACCCGTGGCGAAGCAATTTCAGCACCGGCGAGCGCCCCTCAAACCTGCGCAATGCGCGACAATAGCGCACGTAGCTGAGGAGCTGCGTGGAAAAGCAAGTTCCATTTGGAAACTTTTCCCCTGTGCCCGACTCGAACAGTTCCGATTTCCCTTCACCTGCATTCGCACGGGCAAAGCGTTTCCTGATATCCATCATGTCCCTCCTCATGGCAGAACTTGGAAACCGGCCTATAATTCGACTCGACGAGTAGTTTTGTGCAATGCACCATCCTCAGTGCCATGACCAATTTCGCAAAGATCCTGTCGCCTGAAAACGTCGTTCTTGATCTGGAAGTCTCGAGCAAGAAGCGCGCTTTCGAACAGGCGGGACTGATTTTCGAGAACAACTGCGGTATCGCGCGCTCCGTCGTATCGGACAACCTGTTTGCCCGCGAACGCCTGGGATCGACCGGGCTGGGACACGGCGTCGCAGTGCCCCATGGCCGCATCAAGGGTTTGAAGGCGCCGCTGGCCGCCTTTGTGCGCCTGAAGGAACCGATTCCTTTCGAGTCACCCGACGGCCAGCCGGTCAAGCTGCTGGCCTTCCTCCTGATTCCGGACCAGGTCACCCAGCAGCACCTGGATATCCTGTCCGAAGTGGCCGAGATGTTTTCCGACGAAGCCTTCCGCGCCGCGCTCGCCAGCGACCCCGAAGCGAAGTCGGTCTATGCCCGCATCACCGCATGGCAGTCGAGCGTGCATGCCTGAGTACCCATGCCCATCTCTTCGCTACTGACGATCCAGCAACTCTACGACGACACTCGCGAAGCGCTGCAGCTCGGCTGGTTTGCCGGCTTTCCCGGCGGCGAGCGTCGGATCTCGGGAGATGCGACTTCGGCCGCCGATCAGGTCGGCCACCTCAACCTGATCCACCCCGGCCGCATCCAGGTCTTCGGCCACCAGGAAATCCTCTACTACAACAAGCTCTCCCCCGCCTCGCGCAAATACCAGACCGAAGAACTGGTAGCCGGCGAACCGCCAGCCTTTATCATTGCGCAAGGCCTGGAGACGCCGCCCTACATCCTGGCGGTATGCGACGAGAAGAATATCCCGCTGTTTTCCACGCCGCTGCCGGCGGCGCAGGTGATCGACTACCTGCGGGTCTATCTGTCCAAGGAACTGGCGCAACGCATCACCATGCATGGCGTGTTCATGGACGTGCTGGGCGTAGGCGTGCTGATTACCGGCGAATCGGGGCTGGGCAAGAGCGAGCTGGGTCTGGAACTCATTTCGCGCAATCATGGCCTGGTGGCCGACGATGCGGTTGAATTCGCGCGTATTGCGCCGAATGTGATCGAGGGCCGCTGCCCGCCGCTTTTGCAAAACCTGCTGGAAGTGCGCGGCCTGGGCCTCCTCGACATCAAGACCATCTTCGGCGAGACAGCGGTACGGCGCAAGATGCGCCTGAACCTGATCGTGCACCTTGTACGCCGCAAGACCCTTGAAGAAAACTATGAGCGCTTGCCCTTGCATTCGCAGACCGAGGAAGTGCTGGGCCTGCCGATCCGCAAGGTCATCATTCCCGTGGAGGCCGGGCGCAACCTCGCCGTGCTGCTGGAAGCCGCAGTGCGCAACACCATATTGCAACTGCGCGGCATCGACACGCTCAAGGAATTCATGGAGCGCCAGCAGAAGGCCATGGGCACCGACTAAGACCTTTCGCACGGCATGGGTTATCATGCCTGCATGCGCATCATTCTCATCACCGGCATTTCCGGTTCCGGCAAATCGGT
>JAEWBA010000327.1 GCA_023391395.1 Pseudomonadota bacterium | reverse complement strand
TGCTTTCAGATCCGATTCGTCTGCCGGCCTGAAATAGGAGAACGGGTGATGGGATGCGGCGCAATCGATGGTGACCGAAACCCGCTGGCTCTGGCCCGGCTGAAGTTCAACCTTTTGGAAGCCTACGAGCCGCTTCGACGGCTCGGCCGCTTCCGCAGGAAGCGTCAGGTAAACCTGTGAAGCTTCCTTGCCGGCCCGGGTGCCGGCATTGGTGATCGTGTAGTCGACCTTCAGCACTGTCGCACCCTGTGCGTTAGTTGACGGCGTCGCGTTGAGATCAGTGTACGTGAAGGTCGTATACGACAGCCCATGCCCGAACGGAAACACTGGCTGCACGTTTCGCGCCTCATACCAGCGGTAGCCGACCATCAGATTCTCGCTGTAATGCGTGACAAGTTGCGGGGAGCCATTCGGTTCGAATCCTCCCTTGCCTCCTCCAAGGCCGTTGTCCTCCCGCAGACCGGGATATTGCGCCTCGGTCTCATACGCCGCCTCGTGCGCATTGTTACCGAATGTGACGGGCAGCTTGCCGGGTTGGTGACCCCGAACAGCACGTCCGCTACAACGTCGCCATCGTTCTGCCCCGGATACCAGGCCTCTACAAGTGCACGAGCCTGAGGCAGCCACGGCATGAGAATAGACCCCTGCGTCTTTAATACCACGACGGTGTTCGGGTTGGCGGCGAGGATGCGCGGTACCAACATGTCTTGATTGGTGCCATTGATCGAGGGCAGCGATAAGGTTGTTACGTCTACGGTTTCCCGCGGGTTGTCGCCGACCATCACAATCACCAGGTCCGATTGCCGTGCCAGTTTTTCAGCATCGGCGATGACATCGCCATTGTTATAGCTCACGGTCGCGCTGGAACCCAGTTTTGTCAGCGTACGCTCAATCCCCTGCTGCGGCGTGATCGTATAGGGCGCAACGACATTGGTCATTTCGTCCGGGTCGCCGCCACGGGGAGGCATCGTTGCCTGGCCCGCAAACCAGTCCGCGCCGATCAGGGCGATGGAGCGAACGTTCGGATTAAGCGGCAGCAGGCCGTCATTTTTCAGAAGGACGATACTGCCTTCGGCCGCTCTCCGAGAGACCTCGGCGTGCGCTTCCAGATCTCTGGGCAGGAATGCGTCGTACGGTTCGTCGAAGTGCCCGAATGCGAACATTTTGAGGTACCTTGGACGCAACAGTGCATCGATGTCTGCCAGGGTGATTTGGCCTGCCTGAAGTGCCGCCTTGATCCGCTCTGGGCTGTAAAACTGCGGCGTGAAATCCAGCTCAAAACTGACGCCCGCAAGAATTGAGTCAACCGTGCTGTGCATCGCGCGCCGGTCGCTGACGACATAGCCATCGAATCCCCACCGTTGGCGCAGCGTCTGCTTCAGCAACGCCTCGTTCTCGCACGCCCAGTCGAAGTTAAGGTGCGGGAACGCGCACATTATTGACGCCGGCTTGCCGTCCCGGACCACCATTTCGAACGGCAGCAGGTAAATCTCGTGCATGGCACGCGAAGGAATCCTGGATGCCGCAGTCCAGCGTTCCTTCTGGTACTCCGATTCATTGCCGACGAAATGCTTGGGCGTCGCGTGCGATTTGCCGTTCGCCTGAATGCCCAAGACCTGCCGGGTCGCCGTTACCCCGGTCAGGTACGGATCTTCGCTCATGTACTCGTGGTTCCGGCCGCCGTACGGAGTGCGGATGATATTCAGACCGGGCCCCCATAGCGAGTGGTGCGCCCAACTGCGCAGCTCGGCACCAAGCACTTGGCCCCACTCGTAGTTGATTTGCGGATCGAACGTTGCCGCAGCAGCCACACCACTGGGCAATGCAGTCGCAGTCGGTTCAGGAAGGCAATCGCCGCCGCGGATGCCGGTGCCGCCGTTGGCGAACCGGAAGGTTGGAATCCGCAGTTGCGGAACCCCCTCGATATGCCGGCCGACTCTCTGGAATTCACAAGGCGGATCTTCGTCCTGCAAGTCCACGTTGAGGATCGGCAGGTTGTAGAGTTGTTGGATCTTCTGATCCAATGTCATCGCCGCAAGCAGAGCTCCAGTACGATCCGCGGGAGGCAGCAAGGGATTCATCCACACCTGCTGACCGTCGCTCGCCGTGGCAGCAGAGGTGGGGGATGCAGTAAGCGCAGCCTCGTTGTCGGAGCCGCCACACGCGCTTAAAAGCAAAAGCATCATCGCGCCGAGGGCTGAAGCGAAGACTCTCATAAAGACCTCCAAGAGAGAGCAAGAGAAATATGCAATTTCTCCTTGTACATCTGGCCGAATGTATTCCACGTCTTTATGGACATTCCTCGCCTCTACGAGGAAGCTGCCCCGCCTTCCCCGAAACCCGCACGATCCCTTGAGCTCGTCACGGTACCGTTGTGCGCAAAAGTACTTTGGCGCGCCTACGGGCGCTCGGACAAGGGCAATCAAAACTGAAGGAAAGGTATGGCGTATGGCAGCTGGTGAACTTACCCGCTGCCTTGGTAGAGGTCGAAGGCAGAATCGATAGGAGTCTAGTTCGATAACGCTGGATGTAAAGACGAGTTTATTTACAAAGAGCCTTGCGTCAGATGCTCTGTCTTAGGGAAAATCTTGCAGCTTCGCTTGCACTTGCGAAGAAGAATAGCCCGAGCGATCTACGCGGATCTACGTGCCTGCCTCGGCGGCCTCTGGGTAGGTACGCCGCCGCAGACAATACGTCTAGTATGGCAAGGCAGCACAACGCCCCCAGAGACATTTTGTTAGTCGATCTAAGGCTACGTTGAATAACCCGCCGTCTCTCAACTTGAGGCCGAATTTTCGACTTGTTGCGGCGCCTCGCGCACTTGGCCTCGTCGACGACCTGTCCCTGCGCCGGCGCACACGCTCGTTGGTGAAGTTCCTCGCGCACGGCGCCTTTCTATGAATCAGTTCCTTCTGGCTCGCATAGGCATTGCCGCCGTATACGCGTTTCTCGTTCCCATGCACCAGATGCGGCAGCACATGCTTGTCATACACCTTGGCTGCCATCGCCGTCGCGCGATGCACCAGCCCACTCTGGCTGTCCCCGCGGGTGCGCAGTTTCATGCCGAAATGGCACTGCCGTCCCTCCTTGGTCTGATGTTTTAAGTAGGAATTTCCGGCGCTCGGAGCGGCCTTCGGCGTCGCGATATCCGCCGCGATTATGACTGCGCTCAGCGGCAGCAGTAATGCCCACAACAGCATGCGTCGAAGGCAGCGACTATGAGGCTGAACCATGGGCGGATGAAGAAATCCAACACAAAGCAAAAATTTCTTATCGCATTCATCAAGGTAACAGTTATGGAAACGCAAGCGGCGACCATCACGAAACAGGCGGCCTCATATTATTCCGGGTTCGGAGACCAATATATCGGCGGCATCTGGCGTCGTGGAAGGCAAGCAGGAATCTTGAAAGATACCGACCCCTACACCGGCGAAACTTTGGCTGAAATTACCTTGGCCGATGAGCGCGATCTCGACGACGCTTACCAGGCGGCGGCGAAGGCGCAAGAGGCGTGGGCGCGGACCTTGCCAGGAGTTCGCGCGGCTGTCTTGCGCCGCGCCGCCGATATCGTCGAGGCGCGACGGGTAGAAATCGTGGGTTGGCTGGTGCGCGAATCCGGCGGCACTCGAGCCAAAGGTGAAATGGAATGCGGCTTCGTGCAGTCGTTCATGCTCGAAATGTCGTCGTATCCATTCCGCATGGAGGGACGCATTCTTCCGATCGACGAGCCCGGCAAGGAAAGCCGCGTATACCGACAGCCGGTGGGCGTAATTGGCATTATCAGCCCGTGGAATTTCCCGATGCAGTTGTCGCATCGTTCGGTCGCACCCGCGCTTGCGCTTGGCAACGCGGTGGTCATCAAGCCGGCACAGGACACCCCCGTCACCGGCGGCCTGCTGTTGGCCAAGATATATGAGGAAGCGGGCTTGCCGCCCGGTGTGTTGAACGTGATCATCGGTGCCTCGAAGGATATCGGCGATGCCTTCACGCTGCATCCGATACCGCGCCTGATTTCCTTCACCGGCTCGACCAAGGTTGGCCGCCACATCGGCGAACTCGCCATGCAGGGGCCGACCATTAAGCGTGTCGCGCTGGAACTGGGGGGCAACGCGCCGTTCGTCGTATTGGATGACGCCGATCTGGAGCAGGCAGTGCGCGCGGCGGTGTTTGGCAGATTCCTGCATCAGGGACAAATCTGCATGAGCACCAACCGCATCATCGTCGATGCCAAACTGTATGACGAATTTGTCGATCGCTTCACCACCCAGGTCCAAGGCTTGAAGTACGGGAATCCGAACGATTCCGCCACCGCCATCGGACCGGTGATCAATGCCAGGCAAATGGAAGCCCACATCAAGCATATCGAGAGTGCTCGCGCGGAAGGGGCGCGCCAGGTGCTAGGAGCGGAGCCGCAAGGCCTAGTGCTGCCACCGCACGTGTTCGTTGACGTCAATAACGACATGCGGATTGCTCAGGAAGAAACCTTCGGCCCGATCGCACCGATCATCAAGGTCAGCGGTGAAGCCGAGGCCCTGCGCGTAGCCAACGGCACGCCCTACGGATTGTCGAGCGCAGTCTTCACGGGCGACCGAGAGCGCGGCGTCCAGTTCGCGCTCGGCCTAAAGATCGGCATGACGCATATCAACGACACCAGCGTCGACGACATGCCAAACAATCCGTTCGGCGGTGAAAAGAATAGCGGCATTGGTCGCTTCAACGGCGAATGGGTGATTCAGGAATTCACGACGGACCACTGGGTGACCATCCAGCATGGCCAGCCGGCCTATCCGTTCTGAACACAAAGGGAAGCGCCATGAAGAGAGCACTATTGGGCTCGACCGGCTTTGTTGGATCAGCACTCTTGCAGGAAACGCTCAATCGTGGGCATACCGCCACGGCAATCGTGCGTCATCCAGACAAGCTCGAAGCGGGGGATGGCCTCCCCCTCAGAGTCGGGCATGGGTACAAAGCAGCCGCCCTGGCGGATCTGGTGCATGGCGACGAGGTTATGCCGTTGCGATGATCGATGAACTGGAATGCCCTGCGCACATTGGACAACGCTTTGCGGACGGTTACTGACAACGCCATCCTTCTTTTCAGTGACTACCTGGCGGCCCTGGCCACTTCGGTAAATGGCACGCCCACTTCGCTCATGGAGTAAACATGTACTACAAAAGACCGAACGGCGACTATTTCGAGCTGATTGCCGTGACGCGGGTCTATGTTCTCGATAAAAATCATGCTGGAGATCTGGAGCTTCGACTCGATCTTGCCGATGGCGACACGTTAGTGCGTGTCACCACACGCGCCGAGTATGCGGATTTTTTGCAAAATCCACCGAGCGTCATCATTTAAGGAGACGCGGAACAACTGCCTCCGCTCGTCGGTGAAATCCTGAGCCTACGATGCCTTGCCATGAATCGCTTTCTTTTGGCTGGCATAAGTGCTATCTCCATACACGCTCCTCCCCATGCAGCGGAAGTCGCCGCACTGTGGACCTTACCGTGCCGGCGCAAAACCAAGAGGCCTGTCCAGTTCGAGATTACGGAGCAAACAAGGGCATCATTGTCGGACTGGATTAAGAAAGCTCAACTAAGCACTGCTAAGTATCTCTTCCCGAGTCGCGTGTCAACTTCACCACATCTATCAACCCGGCAGTACGCTCGTATTGTGGAAAGCTGGGTCTTCTCAGTGGGCCTGGATGCGGCTGCATATGGAACCCACTCTATGCGGAGAACGAAAGCGACTTTGATTTACCGACGAACGAAAAACCTGCGAGCTGCTCAACTACTATTAGGTCATACAAAGCTCGAAAGTACAGTTCGATACCTAGGCATCGAAGTGGACGATGCTCTCGAAATAGCTGAGCAAACAGAAGTTTGAACAGGAAAGGCGGCGCCCGGCCAACGTCGCCTTCCGGCCAAAAGCCGCCCCTCGCAACATGATCAGATAATGCAGACAATCAAAAGCAATACCCGGAGCTCTGCACGATCTGGCTGCAGCTTAGACTGCGCATAGGTTGAAGGATGCCCCTCTATTTCGTGCTGCCCTCAAAGCCGTCTATCCCGGCAGCGACTGGTGTCGCAGTGTTCGCCAACGCCTCGTGGATGACTATGCCTTCGACCGGGTCCACCGGGCAGGTCCATGGTGCCAGGTCGAGCATACGCCGCGTATCGGCGTAACCCGCACGCCAACGTGCCGCAATCCCGGCCGGCGTGAAATCAATGTC
>JAEWBA010000314.1 GCA_023391395.1 Pseudomonadota bacterium | reverse complement strand
ACCATGGACGGCGCGCACGAAGTCAACGAAGTCTGGTTTGAAGACGTGCGGGTACCGGCCGAGAACCGGGTCGGCGAGGAAAACCAGGGATGGACCTATGCCAAGTTCCTGCTCGGCCACGAACGCGCCAACATCGCCGGCATCGGCATTGCCAAGCGCGAGCTGGCGCGCTTGAAGCGCATCGCCTCTCTGGAAAACAAGAACGGCAAGCCGCTGTTGCGCGATCCGCTGTTTGCGACACGCATTGCGCAAATCGAGATCGACCTGACCGCCCTGGAAATCACCAATCTGCGCGTACTGTCCGCCGAAGCGGAAAAGCGCGCGCCGGGCCCGGAAGCTTCAATCCTGAAAATCAAGGGCAGTGAAATCCAGCAAGCCATCACCGAACTGCTGGTGCAGGCGGCAGGTCCGTATGCCTTGCAATTGCGACGCGAAGCCATGGCCGCCGGCTACCAGGGAGATGCCGTCGGCCCCTTCTATGCCACGCCGCTGGCGGCGCATTATCTGAACATGCGCAAGCTCTCCATTTTCGGAGGCGCCAACGAGATCCAGAAAAACATCATTGCCGGGATGATTCTCGGCCTGTAGGAAAAGCATGGACTTCAACTTCACCGAAGAACAGCGGATGCTGCTCGATGCCGCGCGCCGCTTCCTTGCCAGGGAGTACGGTTTCGAACGCCGGCGCGCCATCCTGGCCTCGGCCGATGGCTACAGCCGCGAGGTGTGGCAGGGCTTGGCCGATCTCGGCCTGCTTGCCCTGAACATACCCGAAGAGCATGGCGGGCTGGGGGGCAGCATGATCGACACCATGCTGGCCATGAACGTGGCCGGCGAGACGCTGCTCCTGGAACCGTACCTTGCCAGTGCCGTGGTGGCGACGCGCGCGCTGGCGCGGCAAGCTTCCGACGCACAATGCGCCGAGCTCCTGCCGACCATGGCATCCGGAGAAAAAATTGCGATCCTGGCGCATGACGAGCCAGCCAGCCGCTTCGACCGCATGGCGATCGAAACGCGTGCCTGGCGGCTCGGCAACGGCTATGTGCTGAGCGGCCACAAGAGTGCCGTTGCGCATCTCCCCTGCGCCGATATTCTTCTGGTGACGGCGCGCCTGGCTGTGAGCGATACCGCCCAGCCGGGGCCGCTCGCGCTGTTCGCCTTGCCGCGCGCCACCGAAGGCGTGCGCCGGCTCGCCTGGCCCATGGTCGACGGCACCCACGCCGGCGAACTGTGGCTGGAACAGGCCTTCGTGCCGGCCACTGCGCTGGTCGGCCACGCTGATGCGGAAGCTGTCATTGAGCAAGCGCTCGATGCCGGGCTGGCGGCAGTGTGCGCCGAAGCCGTGGGTGCGCTTGATCGGCTGCTGGCAGCAACAGTGGAGTACGCACGTACGCGCCAGCAGTTCGGCGTACCGATCGGCAAGTTCCAGGCCTTGCAGCATCGCATGGCCGACATGGTCTTGCACGTGGAACAGGCGCGCTCCATTAGCTACCTGGCCGCAGTGCGCTGTACCGATCCCGATGCCTCGGCACGTCGGCGTACCTTAGCCGCGGCCAAGGTGACGATCGGCCAGGCATGCCGCTTCGTCGGACAGCAAGCCGTGCAATTGCATGGCGGCATGGGAGTCACCGACGAGTTGGACGTGGGGCATTACTTCAAGCGGCTGATGGCCATCGAGCAGCAATTCGGCAGCACCGATCACCACCTCGAAAGCTACGCCGCCCTGCTGTGAACCCGGAGCGAGGAAGCCTGAATGAAACGGCTTCCCGTGCTCAAGGTCATACCTTCTGATACTTCAGGAGGCTTCATCCGGTTAAGGGCGTTTTCTCCCGAAGCATGCAGGCCGTCCACACAACCGGATGCAGTCTTCTCCAACATGCTGAAATTTTTTTCGGGCAAGCCCGACGATACCCAGCAGCACTCCAAGCTTGCAGCCATCCTGTTCCTGGCGTTGCTCTTGATTGTCTCGGCCGTCAGCGTCGCCGCCTATTTCCGTCTTTTGCGCAACGAGGAACAGCGTGCAATTGCCAGCCTGAACAATGTTGCAGATCTCCAGGCCGGCGCCATCTCGGCTTGGCTGAACGAACGCCTGCGGGATGCCGCGACCTTGAGCAGCGGAGGCTTCTTCGGCGAAAACGTCAACCGATGGCTGCGCGAGGGCGGCATGGAGGATGACCTGAAAAGCCGGATGCGCGGACAGCTTCGAGCCATCAGGACTATCTATGGTTACCAGAACACCGCCATCCTCGACACGCGCGGCAATACCCTCATTTCGTCCGACGACCGGATTGTTGTTCTGGATAAGGAAGCCGTTGACACCATTACGCGGGCGGCGGCCAGTGGCACCATAGAAGTATCCGTCATCCATTCCGATCGGGGCCGAGGCGGCGGTTCACCCCGGCCGGTGATCGAGATCGCCGTGCCGCTACTGGATGCCACCGGCCGCATGAGTGCAGCCTCGTCACTGTTGTTTCTGCGCGCCGAGGCCAGCTTCTATCCCATTTCCCGCATCTCGACCACTCTCCTGGGCAGCGAAATCGGAGCCATGGTGGCGGAAATACGCGACAACCAGGTGGTCGTTTCCTCCGCCAATGCGCTAGCCGCCGGATTCGGATATCCGAATCCGCTTCCGCTGACGCCGGTCGAACTCACCTCTGCGGCGGCAGCGGGTACGGAATTGAGAGTGGACACGCCGCTTCGCGGCGAAGCGGTGATTGCGGCACGCAGGGTCGACAACGCCCCCTGGTTTCTGGTGGCGCTCGTCGACGAGGATTCGATTCGTGCCGATGCACGCCAGCTGGCGTGGATCGTGGCTGCCGCCAGCGGCACCGCCCTGGCAATGATCGGCGGCATGCTCCTGCTGTGGTGGAAAAAGAGGCAGAGCGAATACCGCCTTGCCAGCCTGCGCGCGGAAAACGAAAGGCAGCTGTTGCAGCGCCAGTACGATTTTCTTTCCAAGTATGCCAATGACATGATCGTGGTCACGGACCGCGATGGCCGCATCATCGAGATCAACGACCGGACATCCCAGGTGCTGGGCAAGAGCCGCTCCGAGCTGGTCGGTGCGGACCTGGACGCCGTATTCCCCGATACCTTCGCGCAGTATTCCGGCACCGTACGGGAACAGCTGTGCAAGCACGGTCGTGCACTCTTCGAATTCGTTTGGCCGGTGCCGAAGGGCAAGGCCATGCCGGTCGAGGTAAGTGCGCGCCTGATCGAGCTGGAAGGCCGCCTGTATACGCAATTCATCGGCCGCGATATCACCGAGCGCCGGGAATCCGAGACCGCCCTGAGGGAAAGCCAGGAAACCCTGAATTCGATCCTCGAATCGGTGCCCGACGTGGTGTGGTCGTTTTCCGCCGACCTGTCACGCCTGCGCTACATCAACCGGGCCGCCGAATCGATCTACGGCTATCCGGCCAGTGATTTCCTGGAGAATCCGCGTCTGTGGTTCGACATTGTCCACATCGACGACCGTGCCCGTATCGAGGACCATCTGCGCCAGCTCAGTCCGGTCAATCCCTTTTACAACGACGAGTACCGCATCGTGCGCAAGGATGGCACCGAGCGCTGGATGCATTTCCACGGGCGCCTCGTGCTCGGCGCCTACCAAGCGCCGCTGCGCATCGACGGCATCGCCACCGACGTCACCGCCCGCAAGATGGCGGAGCTGCAGGTGCAGGTCCTGGCCTATTACGACAAGGTCACCGGCCTGCCCAACCGCAGCCTGTTCGACGACCGCCTCGCGCAAGCCTTGCACATCGCGCAACGTAGCGACAGGAAGCTTGCAGTGATGTTCATGGACCTGGACAACTTCAAGAACATCAACGATACCCTGGGCCACCACATGGGCGACATGTTGCTGCAGGCAGTGTCGCAAAGCATCGTGCACAGTGTTCGCGAAGAAGACACGGTGGCGCGCATCGGCGGTGACGAGTTCGTCGTCATCCTGCCCGACCTCGAGCGCGGCGAACAGGCCGCCGCGGTGGCGGAAAAGATTCTGCATGCGGCGGCACGCCCGCACATGCTGCAGCAACAGCAGGTCCACACTTCGGTGAGCATCGGCATTAGCATTTATCCGGACGACGGCCACGAAGCGCGCGAGCTGGTCCAGCATGCCGATACTGCGCTCTACCAGGCCAAGAACCATGGCCGCAACAACTACCACTTCTTCACCAGGGAAATGAACCAGCAGATTACGCGCAGCGCTTCCATCGAACGTCAGTTGCGGGCGGCTATCGATGCCGGCAAGCTTGCCTTGTGGTACCAGCCGCAAGTCGATACGGCAAGCGGCGAGCTGATCGGCGCCGAGGCGTTGCTGCGCTGGCCGCGCCCGGACGGCGGCTTCATGTCCCCGGCCGAATTCGTCCCGGTCGCCGAAGATCGCGGTCTGATCATCTCCATCGGCGAGTGGGCTCTGCGCGAAGCTTGCCGGCAATGCCGCGCCTGGCAAGATGACGGCCTGCCTGCGGTGCCGGTCGCCGTCAATGTCTCGCCCCTGCAATTCCAGCGTAAGGGTTTTTCCGAGCTGGTGACGAGCATCCTCGACGAAACCGGCCTGGATGCGCGCTACCTCGAACTGGAAATCACCGAAAGCTCAATCATGCGGCGCGCGCCGCTGGTGGCGAAACTGGCGATGGAATTGCGCGATGCCGGTGTCGGCATCAGCATCGACGACTTCGGCACCGGTTATTCCAGTCTCAGCTATCTCAAGCAGATCCCGATCGACAAGATCAAGATCGACCGCTCCTTCATTGCCGACATGCTCGACGATGCCGATGACGAAGCCATCACCGCGGCCATCATCAACCTGGCCAAGAATCTCAAGTTGCGCGTGCTGGCCGAGGGCGTCGAGTCGCAAGAGCAATTGCAGCTTCTGCGTGCCATGGGCTGCAATGAAGTGCAGGGTTACTATTACAGCTCGGCAGTCGAGGCGGACCGGTTCCGCCGCTTCCTGGAAGACAGCCGCATGCTGGCGGCCCAGGCATGAAGCCGTGCCGCGTCAACACGATTCCATGAGCAAAGAATTTATCCTGCCGCGCGCGTTTTCCGCGCGCGACACCGTCGAGGTTGCGCGCGAGCTGCTGGGCAAGCACCTGGTCCATGCAGATGGCGGTATCGTGCGCCGCGCGCGTATCGTCGAAGTCGAGGCCTATCTCGGCGCCCACGATCTGGCCGCGCATTCTTCCAAGGGCATCACGCCGCGCACCCGGGTCATGTACGGGCCGCCCGGCCATGCCTATGTCTATCTGATCTACGGCGTGCACCATTGCCTGAACGTGGTGACCGAACCGGAAGGCAATGGCTCGGCGATCCTGCTGCGGGCGGTGGAGCCGATTGCCAATATCGAGGGCAAT
>JAEWBA010000241.1 GCA_023391395.1 Pseudomonadota bacterium | reverse complement strand
GTTCTGGGGTGTGGTGCTGATGGGCGTATCGGTGCTGATTCTGGCCGGATTGCCGTGGCTGGACCATTCCCCGGTCAAGTCGATCCGCTATCGTCCGACCTGGCACAAGTACGTCTATCTCGTGTTCGGCATCGCCTTCCTGATCCTGGGCTATCTGGGCGTCCTGCCTCCGACCGAGGGCCGTACCCTGGTGTCGCAGGTGTGCACCTTCATCTACTTCGGCTTCTTCCTGCTGATGCCGTGGTGGAGCCGGATGGGCGAATTCAAGCCCGTGCCGGAACGCGTCAACTACCAGCCGCACTGAGCCGGGGGATAGAGGAATCATGAAACTGCTGAAAAAACTGATTGCGGCTCTGGCCTTTGTGCCGGTGATGGTCGTGGCGGCGGAAGCGACTTTCCCGCTGGACCGTGCACAGGACCGCACCAACAACATCACGTCCCTGCAAAACGGCGCACGGCTGTTCGTCAACTACTGCCTGAACTGCCATTCCGCCGCGGCAATGCGCTACAACCGTCTGATGGACATCGGCCTGACGGAAGACCAGATCAAGAACAATCTGTTATTTACGACGGACAAGGTCGGCGATCTGATGACGATTTCGATGGCGCCCAAGGATGCCAAGGAATGGTTTGGTGCTGCGCCGCCGGATCTGTCGGTCATCGCCCGTGCCAAGGCTTCGGGCGCCGGTAGCGGTTCCGATTGGCTGTACACTTATCTGCGTACCTTCTACAAGGATGACACCCGTCCGACCGGCTGGAACAATCTGGTCTTCCCGAATGTCGGTATGCCGCATGCGATGTGGGAACTGCAGGGCATCAGGACTGCCAAGTTCGCCGATGAGAAGGATCCGCATGATCCGTCCAAGACCGTCCACAAGTTCACGGGCTTCGAGCAGGTCAAGCCGGGCAAGCTGACCGAAATCGAGTTCGACAACCAAATGAACGACCTGGTGGCCTATCTGACCTGGATGGGCGAGCCGGCGCAGAACACCCGCAAGCGCTTGGGCGTGTGGGTGCTGTTGTTCCTGGGCTTGTTCGCAGTCCTGGCCTGGCGCTTGAACGCTGCCTATTGGAAAGACGTCAAGTAAGCCTTGGCCCGGATGACGGGGCATTTGTTTCCGGGGTGAGCCGTGATGCGTCTCACCCCCTTTGTTTCTAAGGAACTGCAAAATGATGGTTCTCTATTCGGGCACGACCTGCCCCTTTTCCCAGCGTTGCCGTCTCGTCCTATTCGAGAAGGGGATGGATTTCGAGATCCGCGACGTCGACTTGTTCAACAAGCCGGAAGACATTTCGGTCATGAACCCCTATGGCCAGGTGCCCATTCTGGTCGAGCGCGACCTGATCCTGTACGAGTCGAACATCATTAATGAGTACATCGACGAACGCTTTCCGCATCCGCAGCTGATGCCGGCGGACCCGTTGATGCGTGCCCGTGCGCGTCTGATGCTGTTCAATTTCGAGAAGGAATTGTTCGTGCATGTCCATACTCTCGAGAACGACAAGACCAAGGGCGCTGAAAAATCCCACGAGCGGGCACGGGCCGAAATCCGCGACCGCCTGACCACGCTGGCGCCCCTGTTCCTGAAGAACAAGTACATGCTCGGCGATGAGTTTTCGATGCTGGACGTGGCCATTGCGCCGCTGCTGTGGCGCCTTGATCACTACGGCATCGAGTTGTCCAAGACGGCTGCACCCTTGATGAAGTATGCCGAGCGTATTTTCTCCCGGCCCGCCTATATCGAAGCGCTGACGCCCTCCGAAAAAGTCATGCGCCGCTAAGCGCTCCTATGTCGGTACCTGCTCGCCGTCAACCGACAGGCGGGGTGGTGCCGGCGAATACCGCCAACCGCGGAAAGGCCTTGCCAAAGGCTGACATCATGTCCGAGATTTCTACCAAACCCTATCTGTTGCGCGCCATTTATGAATGGTGCACCGACAACGGCTATACCCCCTACTTGGCGGCGATGGTGGATGCCAAGACGCGTGTCCCCCGCGAGTACGTGAAGAATGGCGAAATCGTTCTCAATATCAGCTTCACCGCAACCAGTGGGCTGAGGATGGATAACGACTTCATCAACTTCAACGCTCGCTTTGGCGGGGTGCCGCGCGAAATTTCCATACCGGTTGAAAATGTCGCCGCCATTTATGCGCGTGAAAACGGGCAGGGCATGGCATTCGAAGTCACGCCAGCGACTGAAACAGGCGAAGCGCGAACCGACGAAGTCACTCCCGAAGAGGCCGGACCTGGCCTTGCTGCCGTCCCGCCGGCAGAGCCGGCCGAGAGCAGTGGTCCGGACGACAATCCCGATCCGCCAAAGAAAGGCGGACGACCGACGCTCACGCGCATCAAATAAAGTACAATACCGGACTTCCAGTTTCGCCGGCTTAGCTCATCTGGTAGAGCAGTTGATTTGTAATCATCAGGTGGCGGGTTCGAGTCCTGCAGCCGGCACCACTCTCAAGGACTTGTCATCGAAAGGTGACAAGTCCTTTTCTTTTGTCAGTGCAGAATGCGCGGGCAACGGCGACTTTGTCTGATTGCCTTACTTGCCTGACTTCAGGCCGTTCCACTGCGGCGCCAAATCCTGGGCGACGCTGAACAAATCGAGCACGCGGCCCACCGTATGGTCGATCATCTCGGCGATGCTTTGCGGGCGCTGATAAAAGGCGGGAAGCGGAGGGAAGACGATGCCGCCCATTTCGGTGACGGCCGTCATGTTGCGCAGGTGCGCGAGATTGAACGGCGTTTCGCGCACCATCAATACCAAGCGGCGTCGCTCTTTCAGCACCACGTCGGCGGCACGCGTGATCAGGTTGTCCGACAGGCCGTGCGCGATCGCAGCCAGAGTTTTCATCGAGCAGGGAGCCACGATCATGCCCTCGGTGGCAAAGGCGCCGCTGGCAATCGCCGCGCCGACGTCCCGCACGCTGTAGCTTGCGTCAGCCAGGGTCTCGATCTCCTTGCGATGCCGGTCGAGCTCCTGATGCAGGCTCAAGGCTCCGGCGTCGGAAATCAGCAAATGGGTTTCGATCTCGGCGATCGGCCGCAGCACTTCCAGCAAGCGTACGCCATACACGGCGCCAGTGGCGCCCGTAATGGCGACGATCAAGCGTCGGGGCGCGGCCATCGCTCGAGAGTCAGGACTTGAGGAGGCTCTGCAGCTCGCCCGATTCGAACATTTCGCTCAAGATGTCCGAGCCGCCGACGAACTCGCCCTTGACGTAGAGTTGCGGGATGGTCGGCCAGTTGGAAAACTCCTTGATGCCTTGCCGCACTTCCTGGTCTTCCAGCACGTTGACTGTGACGAGGTTTTCAACGCCGCATGCTTTCAGGATTTGAACTGCGCGGCCGGAGAAGCCGCATTGCGGAAACTGCGCCGTACCTTTCATGAAGAGCACGACGGGGTGTTGGGTGACAGTGTCCTTGATCCAGTTTTGTACGTCGCTCATGGCGCGCCCCTTCAAAATGACGGAATAGCGTCATTATAGGGAAAAATTCTCCCGCTCATGCCTGCGTGAACGGCTGGGTCGCTTTCAGGGAACACGATCCAGGGCTTTGGAATTGACGGGTTCTCTTCGTGGGGTGCTCGACTTCCTCAAAAAGAGGAAGCCGAGTTGGGGCGGCAGTGCCGGCAGGCAAGTCGCCGCAAGCGATCAGGTGCTACCGCTTTAGTTTTGCAAAAGCCGCTGCCATCGCACTGTTTGCCGGCGGCGGAGCGGAGCGCTGGTGCTGCGCCATGCGCTTTGCATCATTGCGGTCGCCGCGCTGTTCCGGACGCGCGCCAGCCGCAGCCGGCGTATCCGTGAGCCGCATGGTGAGGGCGATGCGTTTGCGCTTCTCGTCCACTTCCAGGACCTTTACCTTGACCACTTGCCCAGCCTTCACCACCGAATGCGGATCGCGCACGAAGGTATTGGACAAGGCGTAAATATGCACCAGGCCATCCTGGTGCACGCCGATATCGACGAAGGCGCCAAAGGCCGCCACATTCGTCACCACGCCTTCGAGGATCATGTCCGGGCGCAGGTCCTTGATATCCTCCACGCCTTCCTTGAAGGTGGCGGTGGTGAACTCGGGCCGGGGATCGCGTCCCGGCTTCTCCAGTTCGCGGAGGATATCGGTGATGGTCGGCACGCCGAATTTTTCATCTGCGTATTTGACCGGATTGAGCGACTTCAACAGCTTGCCGTCGCCGATCACGCCTTTCACATCTTTCTGGATGTCGGCCAGAATTTTTTCCACAAGCGGATAGGACTCGGGGTGGACCGCCGAGGCATCGAGCGGGTTCTCGCTGCCCATGATGCGCAGGAAACCGGCCGCCTGCTCGAAGGTCTTGTCGCCCAGCCGGGGTACCGAGCGCAAGTCCGCGCGCGAGGTGAATATGCCCTTCATGTCGCGGTAGCTGACGATGCTTTGCGCCACGCTGCTGTTCAGGCCCGAGACGCGCGCCAGGAGCGGCGCGGACGCGGTGTTCACATCGACCCCCACGGCGTTCACGCAATCTTCCACCACGGCGTCGAGCGAGCGCGCCAATTGGGTCTGGCTGACATCGTGCTGGTACTGGCCGACACCGATCGATTTCGGATCGATCTTCACCAGCTCCGCCAACGGGTCTTGCAGGCGCCGGGCAATCGACACCGCGCCCCGCAGCGACACATCGAGGTCCGGCAATTCGCGCGAAGCGAATTCCGAGGCCGAGTACACCGAGGCGCCGGCTTCCGAGACAACGATCTTGGTCAGCTTCAGTTCGGGATGGAGCTTGATCAGGTCCTGTGCCAGCTTGTCGGTTTCGCGCGAGGCGGTGCCGTTGCCGATCGAAATTAGCGACACATCATGTTTTTTCGCGAGCTGCGCCAGCGTGTGCAGCGAGCCGTGCCAGTCATTGCGCGGCTGGTGCGGATAGATGGTCGCGGTATCGACCACCTTGCCGGTGGCATCGACCACCGCCACCTTCACGCCGGTGCGTAGGCCCGGGTCGAGACCCATGGTGGGGCGCGGGCCGGCGGGCGCAGCCAGCAGCAAATCCTTCAGGTTGCGGGCGAAGACATTGATGGCCTCGATCTCCGCACGCTCGCGCAAGGACGTCATCAACTCGGTTTCCAGGTGCATGAACACCTTCACCCGCCAAGCCCAGCGCACCGTATCGGCGAGCCATTTGTCCGCGGGCCTGCCCTGGTTCGTAATTCCGAAGCGCGCCGCGATACGGCCTTCACAGGGATTGTGCGGGGCATCCCACTTGGGCTTTTCCGCTTCGCTGTCGAGGCGCAGGGACACGTTCAGGACTTCTTCGCGGCGGCCGCGGAACAGGGCCAACGCCCGGTGCGAAGGAATGGTGGAAATGGTTTCCGAATAGTCGAAATAGTCGGCGAACTTTGCGCCCGCTTCTTCCTTGCCTTCGACCACTTTCGATTCCACCACGCCATGCTCGGTCAGGTATTCGCGCAAGGTTTGCAGCAGGGTCGCATCCTCGGCGAAGCGTTCCATCAGGATCTGACGGGCGCCATCCAGAGCCGCCTTGGCATCCGGCACGCCTGGATTGTCGCCATTGGCGGTGGAAAAGGGCGGCTTGAGGTACTTGCCCGCTTCTTCCTCGGGGTTCAACGCGGGATTGGCCAGGAGCGCATCCGCCAGCTCCGTCAATCCGGCCTCGGCCGCGATCTGCGCCTTGGTGCGGCGCTTGGGCTTGTAAGGGAGATACAGGTCTTCCAGCCGAGTCTTGTCTTCGGCATGCGTAATTGCATCCAGCAGTTCCGGCGTCATCTTGCCTTGCTCCTCGATCGAGGCAATGATCGTCGCGCGCCGGTCCTCGAGTTCGCGCAGATAGCGCAATCGCTCTTCCAGCAGGCGCAGTTGCGTATCGTCCAGGCCCCCGGTCGCTTCCTTGCGGTAGCGTGCGATGAAGGGCACGGTCGCGCCTTCGTCCAGCAAGGCGATGGCGGCGGCAACCTGGGCCGGCTTGGCGGCGAGTTCGTTGGCGAGGCGTTGTTCGATCGAAGGCAGCATGAGTCACTAAGGTGAAGAAAACAAGCGAGGGATGATACGCAATTCGCGCGAAAACGTCAGTCTTGACAGCGAGCCGGTAAGAGAGTGGGGAAAGCCCGCCGACATGAAGCAGGAAAGCAGCGCGTTACGTACCGGGCGTCCAATGCTTGCGCATGCTTGGCAAGGCAGGTATGCACTCAACAGCATCCCCGGGCTGAGGTGCCGCCCGAGACCCGTTCGATTCCCGCCAGATCCCGCCAGCTTTGTACCTGGTCGAATCCTTGATCCGTCAGCAGTGCGCGCACGGCTGCGGCTTGATCGTAGCCGTGTTCCATCAATAGCCAGCCTCCGCTTGTCAGCCTTGCCGTTGCGCCGATGACGATACTCCGTAGCGCTGACAGGCCGTCGCCGTGGTCGGTCAATGCCGTGCGCGGTTCGAAGCGCAGGTCGCCTTGCGACAAATGCGGGTCGTCCTTTTCGATGTAGGGCGGATTGGCGGCAATGAGGTCGAAGCGCGTATCTTCCAACGCCGCATACCAGTCGCTTTTCACAAACTGCACCTGCGTGCCGTGACGCGTGGCATTGCGGCGGGCGACTTCCAGGGCGGCATCGCTGGCATCCAGGGCAACGACGTTTGCATCGGGGCGCGCATGGGCGACGGCGATGGCGATGGCGCCGGATCCGGTGCCCAGGTCGAGCAGACGGCCGTTTGGCGGCAGGCGTTCCAGCGACAGTTCCACCAGCAATTCGGTTTCCGGCCGGGGGATGAGCACCGCGGGCGTGACTTCGAAAGCGATGCCATAGAAT
Organism: Pseudomonadota bacterium; assembly: GCA_023391395.1. Taxonomy (GTDB): domain Bacteria; phylum Pseudomonadota; class Gammaproteobacteria; order Burkholderiales; family Burkholderiaceae_D; genus Noviherbaspirillum. Next base: position 2,146 of record JAEWBA010000241.1, on the reverse strand, counting down.
TCGCGTTCGCCTGTGATGTAGGCAATCGGTTCGCCCCTGAGGCGCCGCCCGAACAGCGCAGCGAGGCGTTCGGCTTCCGGGGCCGTCAATGTCCGCTCGGATCGAGTGATGAGTTGCACCCGTGTGAGCCCGAGCGCATGGCAGATCAGGATGCGCGTCTCGAGTGCGTCCAGCGGCGACTGCTTCAGCAGCGCGCCAATGCTGACGCCGGCAATGACGTTTGCCAGCGGGTCTCGGGGCGCGTCCTGCATGGCCATCTTCTTAACGGTGCTGCTGGCGCAGCGCGGCCCAGAACAGGACGATGGCGAAAATCACGAACCAGGCAAGCGACCACTGTGGAATCGACAAGCCGAGGATGGGAGCGTACTCGGCGCTGCACAGGCCGTCGGCCTTGAACACGAAGGGCAGCAGCTCGGCGGTGGGAATCTTGTTGAGAGAGGTTTCCAGCGGATCGATGCCGCAGGAGACGGTTGGGTTGGCTTTTACCCATAAATGCCATCCCGCGACGCCGGCGCCGCCCAGCGCCGTCAGCGCTGCGAGGCTCGCGCCCGCCCTGATGGCGCCGCGCGGCAGGAGGGCGACCAGCAGGCTGATGATGGCCACCGCCAGGAAGACATAGCGCTGGATGATGCACAGCGGGCAGGGCAGCATGCCTTCGACATGTTGCAGATAAAGCGCGAATCCAATCAAGCCAAGCGATACGAGGGCAACGGCGATCAGGATCGGTTTGGATGTTTTCATAAAGTTTCTGTTGTCGATGGAAAGCCGTATGACGATGCCGAAAAAGAATAGTTCCTTTTCTGCAACTCTTCTCTCTAGTAAGCCCGCAATATGACGCGCTTAATGTTCCTCGGCCAGTGCCGCCAGCATCTCGGCCTGATGCTCGGCCATCAGCGCACTGGTCAATTCGTCCAGATCGCCATCCATGATGAAGTCGAGCTTGTACAGCGTCAGGTTGATGCGGTGATCGGTCATGCGGCCCTGCGGGAAATTGTAGGTGCGGATGCGCTCGCTGCGGTCCCCCGAGCCGACCAGCGACTTGCGCGTGGCGGCTTCCTTGGCCTGCTGTTCGCGCAACTGCACGTCCTTGATGCGCGTCGCCAGCACCTTCATCGCCTGCGCCTTGTTCTTGTGCTGGCTGCGGTCGTCCTGGCATTCCACCACGATACCGGTCGGCAGGTGGGTGATGCGCACTGCCGAGTCGGTCTTGTTGATGTGCTGTCCGCCTGCGCCCGAGGCGCGGAAGGTGTCGATGCGGATGTCGGCAGGGTTGATGTTCACGTCCTCGACCTCGTCCGCTTCCGGCATCACGGCCACGGTGCAGGCCGAAGTATGGATACGGCCCTGAGTCTCGGTTTCCGGTACCCGCTGCACGCGGTGACCGCCGGACTCGAACTTGAGCTTGGAATAGACGCCGTGGCCGACCAGGCGCACGATCACTTCCTTGTAGCCGCCCAGTTCCGAATGGGATTCGGACACCATCTCCACCTGCCAGCGGTTGCGCTCAGCGTAGCGCGTGTACATGCGCAGCAGATCGCCAGCGAACAGCGCCGCCTCGTCGCCGCCGGTGCCGGCGCGGATTTCGAGATAGATGTTGCGATCGTCGTTCGGGTCTTTCGGCAGCAACATCTTCTGTAATTCAGTTTCCAGCTGCTCGATGCGCCCCAGCGCCGACTCGATTTCCTCCTGCGCCATGTCCCTCATTTCCGGATCGGACAGCATTTCCCGCGCGGTCTTAAGGTCTTCTCCAGCTTGCCGGTAATCCTTGTACAACGCGACCAGCGGGCCGAGCTCCGCATGCTCGCGCGTCAGCTTACGGTAATTGTCCATGTCCGAAGTCACGTCTTCCTGCATCAGCAGGCTGTTCAATTCTTCCAGCCGTTCGGACAACTGGTCGAGTTTGGCGAGCATCGAAGGTTTCATATGGGCTTATTCAGGGGTTCTGTCAGGCGCGGCAAGGACTGCCGTGGCTTGGGAGGCGGGCGCGGACGCCGCCGCTTCGCGGAACAGGACAGCGCAGCTAGCGCTTGGTGCGGAACAATTGCGGCAGCAGCGCCGCCAGGCGGGCGCGTTCGTCGCCCTGGGCATTGTGCAGGGCCTGTTGCGGGCCATGCAGGAATTTGGCGGTCAAGCCCTTGGACAAGGC
>JAEWBA010000432.1 GCA_023391395.1 Pseudomonadota bacterium | reverse complement strand
TTGTGCACTACGAGTACTTTCATGCTGTAGAGCCGTCCTTGTGCATGTATGCGCGAACCGTCCGGCGCCGCCGCACCGGCGTGCCTTGCATTTCCTCTTCCCTGTGCGGAAGCGGCAATGCCGATTTCCCCTGGGCCGCCATGTCCTAGCCTGCCTTGCGCCGCCAGGCGCCGGCCTTGCCGCGGCGGCCGGCAACGGCAAAGCGACAGGCTTCGATCACGCCGTCGGCTGCGTGGTCGAAGGTGTATTTCGATACCAGCGCGGCGCTGCGGCGGGCGAAGCGCTGGTATACCGCCGGCCGGGCCAGCAGCAACGCGGCGCGCTCGGACCAGACGCCGACATCCAGTTCACAGACGAAGCCGTTTTCCCCGTCCACCACCAGTTCCCCGCTGACGCCGGCGTAGGGAGTGGTAATCACGGGCAGATCGGCAGCGCAGGCTTCGTTCACCACCACGCCCCATGCATCGTGCGCGGTCGGGAACAGGAAGATGCGGGCGGAACGGTACAGGCCGGGCAATTCCTCCTGTGCCGCATGGCCGTGGAATTGGGCATCCACCAGATCGGCAAGCCGCACCGCCTCGGCTTTGACCTCTTCCTCCTGTTCCCCCGTGCCGACGAACAGGATGCGCAGGCGGCGCTCCAGGCGGCGCGCCGTGTCGGCGGCAACCTGCAGCGCAAAGAGCGGATTTTTCGCGCTGACGATGCGGCTGCAGAAAATGAAGTCGAAGGATTTTTCCGTCGGTGCCGGCACGGCTACGTAGGCGTCGTTGTCTGTGCACAGGCAGGACTGGAAGCAGCGCTCTCGCGGGATGCCATAATTTCCATAGAGCCGCAGGCCGCCATGGCTGGCGGCGACGAAGGCATGCGAGCGCGCGTACACCATGCGGCGCACTGCCTTGTGCCAGCGCGACAGGGATTGTTCCGACACATCGGTGCCGTCGGTCATGGGCACATGCGCCACGCCCTTGCTCATTGCATAGCCGAAGGCGTACAGATAGGTGGGATTGAAGCCGGTGGTGACGATCACTTCCGGTTCCAGCCGTCGGAGTGCGGGAATGACATCCGGGTTGTTGTGGATGAAGTTGTTGCCGCGCGCGACGAAGCGCTCCTTCAGGAAGACGTGCTTGAACTCCAGCGGCGGCAGCTCCCATTGCCGGTTCGGCTCGCGAGGGCTGCAGAAGATGACGTGCAAATCGATCCCGGGCGTCCCTGCGATCTTTTCATAGATCGGAATCCGGAACGGTGGCGGGTGATTGGTGATGAGTGTGATCTTTAGCATCGGAATACGTCGGCCCCAGAGCGAATGGTCGGCGATGCGCAGAAGCTGCGCTCCGCGGAGGTCTCCGTTGTTGCGGTTTTCCATGACTTCTCTTGATCCGGCAAGGCGAAACGGCGCAGACATCTGACGCGCCATCCTCATCGCGAGGTGCTATGCAGGCGCCGCAGCCTGCGTGCTACCAGCGACGCTGAAATTGTGACTGCTCGCTCTTGTGGCGGTCCGTTCTAGATCAAAGGCGAGCGCTGTTTTCCGGAATTTAGTTGTGACAAGCTGTAAGAGCTATCAGGGGCTGCCGCGGGCGCGCTCCGGCGCGCCATTCCAGGCTCAAGACCTGGGGCGTGCCGGATGCCGCACCGTGTTTCGATTCCGCCGGTCGCGTCCGGACGGCAATCATGGGCGTTCGGAAAGCTGCTCCCTTCAGGAATGGTCCCGCTTCCAGCCCAGCAATCCGTCGAGGCGCCCTTGTGCGATGGCGCAACCGAGCGCCAGGTCGGAGCCGAGCGAACCCTTGAGCAGCGGCCGGGCCACAGGCGCGACCAGGCCGCGCGCAATCACCCAGGTCGGCAAATCGTGCTTGGCCCACAAAGCGCCGGCGCCGCGTTCGCGGAAGCGCGCCGCTCGCCGTGCTTCGGGACTGGGGGCCGGCACCTTGATCGGATGATGGACGATCGCCTCCGGCTCGTAGGTCAACAGCGCTCCGGCACGCAGGGCCCGCAGCACCAGGTCGGTTTCCTCGCCGGCGCCGAAGAACAGGCCGACGCCGAGGCGGCAGTCGAAGTCGCCGATCTTTTCGAACAGGCCGCGATGGAAGAACAACTGGAAGGAAGCCACCGGAATGTCGCGGAAGCGCATCGAACGTTCCCAGCTCAGTTGCCGTCCGGCGCGCGGCGGCACGCCTTCCTCGGCCCACTGCACGGCGGCACCGGATAGCGGATCGCGGCAGCGGAAGCGCTCCTGAAGCTTCTCCAGCAGGGCCTCGTCGTACCAGCAGTCGTCGTCCGGGAATCCGACCCATTCGCCCTCGGCGGCGTCGATGCCGACATTGCGCGCCGCCGACAGGTTGGCGGGGCGGTGCCGCAGATGCTTGACGGACAGACCCATGCGCCTTGCCCGTTCGAGATACGGTTGAAGACGCTGGTCCTCATTCTGGTCGACGACGATGACCTCGAAATCCTTGAAGGTCTGTGCCGCCAGCGAATCGAACAGTCGGTCCAGCTCGCGCGTGCGCTGGACGGTTGCGACGATGAGGGAAACGGTCGGGATGCTCATGCTCGGGCTCCTCCACGAATCGCGCGGCGGCGCCGCACCAGATAGCGCGCGTAGTGCTCCATGCGGTCCAGCGGGTTGCGGCCGGCATAGGACAACCTGACGCGCATGTCTTCCGCCATCGCCGCAAGCCGGGTCTTGCTGGAACTGGACAGGCTGTTCTCGTGCTCGCGGAAGGCCGTCAGCGGCTCGTCGAGCTGTACCGGATCGCCCAGGCTCGCAAGGCGCAGCCAGAGGTCATAATCCATGGCGTATTTCAGGTTGACGTCGAAGCCGCCGGCGCGGCGCATGAAATCGCTGCGCACGAAGGTAGCCGGATGCGGAACGAAATTTCCCTTCAGAAGATTGGAGAAGGAGAAACGTGGCGCGACATAGCTATCGGTATGCAGGCGACCGTTGATCAGCGCCATGGTGCGACCGAATAGCCAGCCGCGACCGCTGCTGTCAAGATGGCGCGCCACCAGCGACAAAACGTCGGGGCGCAGGTAATAGTCGTCGGAGTGCAGGTGCGCGATGACGTCGCCGGTGGCAACACGCATGCCTTCATTCATGGCATGGCTGACGCCGCCGCGCACGTTCTCGAGCAGCTTGTAAGGGCGCGGCAGGGCATGGATCTGTTCCAGCGTACCGTCGGTTGAGCCGCCGTCGACGAAGATGTATTCGATGTAGGGGTAGTCCTGGGCCAGTACCGAGCGGATCGATTCCTCGAGGTAGGCCGCACTGTCCCAGGTACAGGTGATGATGGAAAAAGTAAGCGCCATGGAAAACCTTTCAGCTAAGAGATTGGCGTGGCGGGGAACGATAGATCTGCAGCAGGCGTTGGGCAGCGCGTTCGACGCCGCCTAGTTCGGCCGGTACCGGATGGAAGCGGGTGCGCGGGTCGTGCTCGACCAGGGCGTGCACTAGGCTCTGCATGTCGGCGTGCAGGTGCAGTTGCCCAGGAGCCGCATACAGCGCCAGTTCCGGCGTGCCGCCGATGTCGAGTGCAAAGGTGGGCTTGCCGAGCAGCAGGCCTTCCAGCGTGGTCGCGCCGAACGCTTCCTCGAGCAGCGAGGGCACCACTACGGCGTCGGCTGCGGCCGCGGCGCGCAGGGTTTCTTCGGGCGAGCACCAGCCGAGGAAGCGTATCCGCTCACTCTCGAACTCCATGCGCAGCGCGGGGGCATCGGGACCCTCGCCGGCAATGACGATTTGCATGTCGTCGCGGAGATGGGGTTTCAGAGTGCGCAGAAAGGCGCCCACTCCCTTGGCGGCATAAAGCTTCGCGGCGACGAAAATGCGGAATTTGCCCGGGTTGGGCTCCCCCGGCACTTGCTCGCGGATTCGCTCCAGCAGCTCGGTATCGACGAAGTGGTGCACCGTGGTGCCCCAGCGGCCGGGGCCGAGGGTACGGGCGAGGTTTCGCTGCAGCATGTCCGATACGAATACCGTCTTGTGCCTGCGGAAGCTCTCGGACACTTCCCTGCGGAAGCGGATAACCGCCATCCTGGATACGGCCCGCTGCACCACGTTGGGATGCGGGGTAATGCAATGGGCGCAATCACCCGGATCGACGGACGTGCAGATCGCGCCATCGCGAAAGCGCGTATGGCGGAAGCAGTCGCTTCCCTGGTCATGGCGGGTCTGTACGAAATTCAGATCGGGCGGGAGATAGCGGCCGACGTTTGCGAGATGCCCGTGGTAATGCACCACATCGTAGTTACGGGCATGGCGCATGATGATGCGGGCGAAGTGACGGGCTATCGCTGGCCGCTTGGGCGGCATGAACATACCGAAGCTGATTTCCTTCCAGCCGGCGTGCTGGCCGTTGAGCTCGCCGAAAAAGCGGCCGCCGAAACTTCCTTCCTCGCCACAGACTTCAATCGGATGCTGGTCGCCGCCCAGAATGTCGACTTCATGGCCGGCGCCGATCAGGGCACGCGCCAGCATCAGCGCGTGCTTCGCCAAGCCGCCCATATGCGGCTCGGGAATATCTTCGCTGACGATGAGAATACGCATCGCTCGCTACCTCAGGAGCGCAGCCGCCGTGCCATTGCCAGCATGGCCGCGCGCTCGTCGACGCTGACGATGAAGGCGAAGCCGGCCAGAGCGAGCGCCATGCCGGCGGCGACGACGATGCCGGCGGTGGCAAGCAGGCCGCCCGGCACCAGCCATTTGACCGGCAGCAGCGCGCAAATGATGAGCACCCCCACCGCCAGGCTGCGGCCGAAGCCCTTGCGCAGGGTTTCGCCTATCCTGATCGGCACGGTGCGGCCATGGACGAACAGGAGGAATACGGTGGTGACGGCCAGAGAGGCGACAAGGTGTCCGGCCGCCGCGCCGACCATGCCGGCCACCGTGGTGCCCACATACACCATGCCGACGCCGACAATGCCGTTCGCCAGCGCGAAGCGGCCGGTGATGCGCGGATGGCCGAGAGCGTCATTCACCATCGACGGGATGTTGGTCAGGGAATCGACCAGCAGCGCGATGGTCATGATGATCAGGATCGGATAGCCCTGGGC
>JAEWBA010000140.1 GCA_023391395.1 Pseudomonadota bacterium | reverse complement strand
CGAATACGCTGCACCGCATAGGTCTCAAATTGCGCGCCGTGGGTTTCCTCGTAGCGGTTGACCGCGTCCAAGAGACCAATCATGCCGGCCTGCACCAGGTCGTCCACCTCCACGCTGGGAGGCAGCTTGGCCTTCATCTGATGAGCCAATTTCTTTACCAGCGGCGCATGCTCGGCAAGGAGTTTGTTCCTGTCGAGTTTTTCTGTTTTCCCGCTGACGGTGTACATGTCCACTTAATAGCCGAGGTTTGCGCCGGTCGCAGATATACCATGTAATGTCGCGCTTGGCACGCCTGCCATGGCGAATCGCTCCGCCAGCTGGCGGAACGCCACCGAGGCGCCGGCCAGAGGAAAGGCATCCACCACGCTGCGGCCAAGGCGCGCGGCGCGTTTCACATGATCGTCGGCGGGCACCGCACCCAGCATCTCGAGCTGGACGGCGAGGTAGCGGCCGGCGGTCTGCGCCATGTTGCGGAACACGGTCCGCGCCTCCGCGTCCGAGGCGCCGGTCACCACGATGCTGAAGGGTCGCCGCCCAAGCCGGGCATTGAGGCGCTTGATGAGCACGTAGGCGTTCTTGATCGAGTCGGCGCTGGCCGACACCTGGATCACGATCTCGCCGGCGTCCATGCTGGCCAGCGGCAGACTGTCGTCGCGAGCGAGCTCGGCATCGGCCAGCACGATATCGGCACGGCTTGCCAGCGCGCGGAAGGCGTTGTCCACGCGCCGTGCCTGCACCGCATCGCCCGCGGCCAGCCGCTGTGCGCCGCGCCGCAGGGCGGCAACGCCGAAGCCCTGGGGCATGGCTTGCACGGCTTCGTCCAGCGCGCGTTCCTGGCGCGCCACCTGCAGCAAGGTCGCGCCGCGCACGGCGTCGAGGCGGTCGGCAATGCCCTGAGACTCGGTGCAGGCGTCGAACAGCAGCACATTGCTGCCGGCCTGTGCCAGCGTAGCGCCTAGGTTGGCGAGGGTGACGCCCTTCTCTTCGGCCGACGTCGCCGAGAGGAAGGTGAATACGCGTGGTTTCGGCCCGGACAGCAGGCGCCGCAGTCCTTCGGCCTGATCGAACTTAGCCAAGACTCACCTCGCGCAGGGTCTTGTCGTTCATGGCACGCGCGGAATTGGCCACCACCAGCGGTAGCTCCGCATCCTGCAACTGGAAGGGCGCAGTCTCGCGCTTGAGCTTGAAGGCGCGGTCCACCAGATAATGCTGGTTGGCGATGTGCAGGTCTTCCGGCACGCGCTGCCCGTTGGCGACGTAGTACAGGCTCAGCTTCTGGCGAATGACCACGTCCAGCACGCTGCCGATGGTGGCGGCTTCGTCCAGCTTGGTCATGATGCACCCGGCCAGGCCGCCGCCCTGATAAGAGCGCACCACTTCATTGAGGGTCTCGCCGGTCGAGGTGGCCGGCAGGCACAAGAGGCGTTTGACGCGCGTATCGGTGGCCGACAGCATTGCGATCTGCTCGGCCACCATCTTGTCGCGCTGGCCCATGCCGACGGTGTCGATCAGCACGGTGTGCTTGTTCTTCAATTCGTCGAGGGCGATGCGCAGGTCGGTTTCGTCCTTCACCGAGTGGACCATCACGCCGAGGATCTTGCCGTAGATGCGCAATTGCTCGTAGCCGCCGATACGGTAGCCGTCGGTGGTGATCAAGGCCAGCTTGCCGGGGCCATGGCGCATCACGCAACGCGCCGCCAGCTTGGCGGTGGTGGTGGTCTTGCCCACGCCCGTGGGTCCGACCAGGGCATACACGCCGCCCTTTTCCAGCAATTCGTTCTCGTTGTCCATGACGGAGAGGTTGCGCGCCAGGACCGACTTGATCCAGTTCATGCCGTCCGACGGCTTGTGCCCGGCCGGCAGTTTCTCGACCAGATAGCGGGAAAGGCTGGCACCGAAACCGGCGGCAAGCATTTCGCGCATCACCACGGCGCGGGCCGGCTCGCGCTGCTGCTGATTGCTCCAGGCGATTTCCGCCAGTTGCGATTCCAGCATGCCGCGCATGGAACGGATCTCGTTCATCATGGCGGCCAGCTCGGCAGTCGGCTCCGCCATCGCGGGTTCGCGCTCGGCCTTGCGCGCCTCAGCCAGTGCCTGCGCCAAGCCGTTGGCCTGTGCGCTCTCCGCCTGGAAGCGCTGCAAGTTTGCGGCATCCGGACGGCGCCGCGCATCGGCGAAGGCGGCCAGGGTCGATTCGGAGAGGGCTTCTTTTTCCACCGCGGGTTCGGCGAGCGAAGACATGTCTTCGCTGGCCAATGCCAGGATTTCCACGATGCCGTTGACCGTGCGGTTGGACAGGATCACGGCATCCGGGCCGAGCGCCTCGCGCACCAGGCGCCAAGCTTCGCGCGATGTGTTGGCGGTGAATTTTCTGACGTTCATGCTTGTCCTCCTACGAGGCTGGTGACTCTAATCGTTTTGGAATCCGGCAATTCGGCGTGCGACAACACCTTGAGCTGCGGCAGCGCGCGGCGCAGGAAGCGCGACAGCAGTGCGCGCAAGGGGCCGGGCACCAGCAGCACCGGGGTCAGCCCCATCTGCTCCTGCTGGCGGGCGGCGTGTTCGGCTTGCATGGCTAGCGTATCGGCCAAACCCGGCTCAATGCCGGCGCCATCCGGGCCGCTGGTCTGCAGGGCCTGCATCAATAGGCGCTCAAGGCGGCTGTCCAGGGTCATAACCGACAGCTCGTTGGTTCCGGGGAAAATCTGCTGGACGATGGCACGGCCCAGGGCGATGCGCACCTGCGCAGTGAGTTCGTTGGCATCCTGGATCTGCGGCGCGAATTCGGCCAGGGTTTCAATGATGGTGCGCATGTCGCGGATGTGCACCCCTTCGGACAACAGGTTCTGCAACACCTTTTGCAGCGTCGCCAGCGGCAGCATCTTGGGCACCAGGTCTTCCACGAGCTTGGGCGATTCCTTGGCCAGGTGATCGATCAGTTGCTGCACTTCCTGGCGGCCCAGCAGTTCGGCCGCATGGGTGGTGATCAGATGGTTGAGGTGGGTCGCCACCACGGTGCCAGCATCGACGACGGTATAGCCCATGGCTTGCGCCTGCTCGCGCATGCCGGCATCGATCCACACCGCCGGCAGGCCGAAGGCCGGGTCGCTGGTGGCCGGCCCCGGCAGGGTGCCGTTGACCATGCCGGGATTGATGGCCAGGAACTGGCCCGGGAAGGCTTCGCCGCTGCCCACTTCCACACCCTTGAGCGAGATGCGGTAGGCCGAAGGCTTCAGTTCGAGGTTGTCACGGATATGTACCGGCGGCGACAGGAAGCCGACTTCCTGCGCGAATTTCTTGCGGATACCCTTAATCCGGCGCAGCAGCTCGCCGTTCTGGCCCTTGTCCACTAGCGGAATCAGGCGGTAGCCGACTTCCAGGCCCAGGGTGTCGACCGGCAGGATGTCCTGCCAGGTCGCCTCTTCCACTTCCGGCGCGGCGATTGCCGCTTCCGGCTCGGGCGCCGCCGGCTGCGCCGCCTTCTGGGCGCGCTGCGAAAGGAGGTAGCCGCCGCCGGCCAGCACGCCGGCCAGCAGGATGAAGGCGACGTGCGGCATGCCGGGAATGATGCCCATGCCGCCGATGATGGCAGCGGTGATGTAGAGCACCTGCGGCTTGGCGAACAATTGGCCGATCAGCTGGCCGCCGATGTCCTGTTCGCTGGCCACGCGCGACACCACCACGCCGGCGGCGGTGGAGATGATGAGTGCGGGAATCTGGGCTACCAGGCCGTCGCCGATCGCCAGCAGCGTGTAGTTTTCCAGGGCGGTGGAAAAGTCCAGGCCATGCTGCACCATGCCGACGATGAGGCCGCCGACGACGTTGATGA
>JAEWBA010000129.1 GCA_023391395.1 Pseudomonadota bacterium | reverse complement strand
CCCAAGATATTGCGCTCATGGCCGTCGAGGCGCGTCGAGTCGCCGGGGCGACGTACGATGTGACCGCCCGCGAAATCTCCCATTACATTGCCTGTAACGGGAGATTTGGATGCTCTGGAAACGTCCTGAAGGCTTTTGAGATGATAAAAACCGCTCAGACGTTGAACAGGAAATTCAGCACATCGCCATCCTTGACTACGTATTCCTTGCCTTCGGCGCGCATCTTGCCGGCTTCCTTGGCGCCCTGTTCGCCCTTGTAGGCGATGAAGTCCTCGAAGGAAATGGTTTGCGCGCGAATGAAGCCGCGCTCGAAATCGGTGTGGATCACGCCGGCCGCCTGGGGAGCAGTGTCGCCGACATGGATGGTCCAGGCGCGTACTTCCTTGACGCCGGCCGTGAAATAGGTCTGCAGGCCGAGCAGCTTGAAGGCGGCGCGGATCAGGCGATCCAGGCCAGGCTCTTCCATGCCCATGTCGGCCAGGAAAGCACCCTTGTCCTCGTCTTCGAGGTCGGCGATCTCGGCCTCGATGGCGGCGCAAATGGCGACGATGGGCGCGTTCTGTTCCTGGGCGTAGGCGCTCAACTGGTCCAGCAGCGGATTATCGGTGAAGCCGTTTTCGGCTACGTTGGCGACATACATGGCAGGCTTGGCGGTGATCAGGCACAGCGGCTTGATGAGCGCTATTTCCTCGGCGTCCAGGCCCATGGCGCGCACCGGTTTCGCATCGTTCAGTTGCGGCAGGATGCGCTCCAGCAGCGCCACCAGTTTGATCGCTTCCTTGTCGCCGGCCTTGGCTTTCTTGGCTTCGCGCTGCACCGTCTTTTCGACCGTGCCCATGTCGGCCAGTGCCAGTTCGGTCTGGATCACCGCAATATCGTCGAGCGGGTTGACCTTGCCGGCGACGTGCACCACGTTCGGGTCTTCGAAACAGCGCACCACGTTGACGATGGCGTCGGTTTCGCGGATGTGCGCCAGGAATTGATTGCCCAGGCCCTCGCCCTTGGACGCGCCCGCCACCAGGCCGGCGATATCGACGAATTCCACCACGGCCGGGACGACGCGCTCCGGCTTGACGATCTCGGCCAACTGCTTCAGGCGCGGGTCGGGCACTTCGACGATGCCGACGTTCGGCTCGATGGTGCAGAAGGGATAATTTTCCGCCGCAATGCCGGCCTTGGTCAGCGCATTGAACAGGGTGGACTTGCCGACGTTAGGCAAGCCGACGATGCCGCATTTGAGACTCATGCAAAACTTTCTAAACTGATGAAGATTGACGCGGTAACCTGGGCTTGCTGTATTACACGCAAGCTTGGCCGGGCATGGCACAATCCAGCCCGTTGAGGCGCCGGGTTCCGCAAAAGCGCAATTGTAACCTTCCCGTATCGCCTTCTCAGCGTACGGGGTTCATATCGCGCCAAGCGGCTCATGCTTTTTCGCCCCGGATTGGCGGCGGGCAAGGTGGGCTCGCCAGCAGACTATATTTTTCCCCATGACTTCCGATTCCGTCCGTATCGACAAGTGGCTCTGGGCAGCCCGCTTCTTCAAGACCCGTTCCCTGGCGACCGAGGCAGTGGAGGGCGGACGGGTGCGGCTCAACGGTGAGCGCATCAAGCCGGCGCGCGGCGTCAAGCCTGGAGACCGGCTGGCTATCGACAACGGCAGCACCGCTTGGGAGGTCATCGTGCAGGATCTTTCGGAAACGCGCGGGCCGGCGCCGGTCGCCCGGACGCTGTATGCCGAAACCGAGGAAAGCGTGGTGCGGCGCCAGCAAGAGGCCGAGCGCAGGCGCCTGTTCCACGAGCCGAGCGCCGACATCAAGGGCAGGCCTACCAAGCGCGACAGACGCTTGCTCGACCGCTCCAATTCCTGATGCTTCGCGGCAGCCCGCGGGCATTTCCAGAAGGCCCGGCAGTCTAGAACCGGCGCTCTAAGTTGGCGTTTGACATTTGGACCACCGTGGATAATAGTACGGTCGTTCGTAATGCTTCTCACGCGACCCCTCTAAGGACTGCCGTGGCTCCCAATATTTCCGATTCCGCACCGAAATTCATGCGCAAGGGCGAGCAAACCCGTGCCGCGATTCTCGACGTGGCGCTGAGTCTTGCCAGCCGCGAAGGGCTGGAGGGCCTCACGATCGGGTTGTTGGCCGACAAGATGAATATGAGCAAGTCCGGCGTGTTTGCCCATTTCGGCTCGCGCGAAGACTTGCAGATAGAGGTCGTCAAGCTCTATCACCACCAGTTCGAGCAGGAAGTGTTTTATCCCAGCTTGCAAGAGCCGCGCGGCTTGCCGCGGCTGCGGGCCATGTTTGCGCGCTGGATGCGGCGCGTGTCGATGGAAATCGCCTCCGGCTGCATCTACATCAGCGGCGCCGTCGAATACGATGACCGGCCCGGCGTCATCCGCGACGAGCTGGCGGCCATGGTGCGTACCTGGAAGAACGCTCTGGTGCGCTGCGGCAAGCAAGCCATTGAGGAAAAGCATCTGCGCGCCGATACCGACCCGGACCAACTGGTGTTCGAGATGTACGGTCTGATCCTGGCGCTGCCCCACGATGCCCGCTTCCTCAAGATTCCCGGCAGTCTCGAGCGGGTGGAAGCCGGCTTCGAGCGCCTCATCAAGAGTTATCAAAACCCTCAGCCGGAAGCCGAAGCAAAATCGTCGGTCAAGTCCGGATCCAAAACCGCTGCAAAGAAAAACCTCTGACCAGCCCATTCCAGGAGATAAACCATGGGTCAATACGTCGCCCCCCTGCGCGATATGCAGTTCGTTTTGCATGAGCTGCTCAACGTCGAAGAAGAACTGAAGCAGTTGCCGGCACATGCCGAAACCGATACCGACATCATCAATCAGGTACTGGAGGAAGCGGGCAAGTTCGCCTCCCAGGTGGTGTTCCCGCTGAACCATGTGGGCGACCGGGAAGGCTGCCGCCTGGATAAGGAAACCCATGCCGTGCATACGCCGCAAGGCTTCAAGGAAGCCTATCGCCAGTATGTGGAAGCCGGCTGGCCGTCGCTGTCCTGCGACCCCGAGTTCGGTGGCCAAGGCTTGCCGCTGGTGCTGAACAACTCCCTGTACGAGATGCTCAACTCGGCCAACCAGGCCTGGACCATGTATCCCGGACTGTCGCATGGCGCCTACGAGTGCCTGCACGAACACGGCACGCCGGAGCAGAAAGCGATGTATCTGCCCAAGCTGGTATCGGGCGAATGGACCGGCACCATGTGCCTGACCGAGTCGCATTGCGGCACCGACCTCGGCCTGCTGCGCACCAAGGCCGAGCCGCAAGCCGATGGCTCGTACAAGATCAGCGGCGGCAAGATCTTCATTTCCGCCGGCGAGCACGACATGGCGGCCAACATCATTCACCTGGTGCTGGCGCGCCTGCCGGATGCGCCGGCCGGCACCAAGGGGATTTCGCTGTTCCTGGTGCCGAAGTTCATCCCTAACGCCGACGGCACGCCGGGCGAGCGCAACCCGATCTTTTGCGGCGCCATCGAGGAAAAGATGGGCATCCACGGCAACGCCACCTGCCAGTTGAATCTGGACGGCGCCACCGGCTGGCTGATCGGCGAGCCCAACAAGGGCTTGAATGCGATGTTCGTGATGATGAACGCGGCTCGCCTGGGCGTGGGCATGCAGTCGCTCGGTTTGACCGAAGTCGCTTACCAGAACGCCGTCGTCTATGCCAAGGACCGTCTCCAGATGCGCAGCTTGTCGGGTGCCAAGGCGCCGGATAAACCGGCGGATCCGATCATCGTGCATCCGGACGTGCGCCGCATGCTCTTGACTGCGCGCGCCTTCGCCGAAGGCGGCCGTGCCTTCACTTCCTATATCGCGCTGCAGATCGACCGCGAGCTGAACCACCCGGACGAGGATGTGCGCAAGGAAGCTGCCGATGAAGTGGCGCTGCTGACGCCCATCATCAAGGCCTTCCTGACCGACAACGGCTGGATCGCGACCTCGGAAGCGATGCAGGTCTACGGCGGCCACGGCTACATCGCCGAATGGGGCATGGAACAGTTTGTGCGCGATGCGCGCATCAACATGATTTACGAAGGCACCAACACCATCCAGTCGCTCGACCTGCTGGGCCGCAAGATCCTGATGGACAATGGCGCCAAGCTGCGCAAGTTCGGCGCCAAGGTGCAAGCCTTCGTCGAGGAAAACGGCACCGACGAGGCGATGTCGGAATTCGTCACGCCGCTGGCCGATCTCGGCGACAAGCTTACCAAGCTGACCATGGAAATCGGCATGAAGGCCTTCCAGAACCAGGACGAAGTCGGCGCCGCCGCCGTGCCTTACCTGCGCGTGGCCGGCCATCTGGTGTTCGCCTATTTCTTTGCGCAGATGGCGAAGATCGCGCTGGAAAAGCAGGATTCCGGCGACAGCTTCTACAAGGCCAAGCTGGCGACGGCGCGCTTCTACTTCGCCCGCCTGCTGCCGGAAACGGCGATGCTGATTCGCCAGGCGCGTTCCGGCGCCGCCAACCTGCTGACACTGGAAGCGGATTTGTTCTAAGTCATCGCGTTCTCCCCCTCGGAAGGGGAGGCGGCGGTACGCAGGGTGCGCTGTGCGCACCTTGCGACACAGTCATCCTCAATGGTGCGCATGGCGCACCCTACGTGCAAAGGATTTTCCATGTCCAACTTCATCGTCAAGAAAGTCGCGGTCCTCGGCGCCGGCGTGATGGGCGCCCAGATCGCCGCGCATTGCGTGAATGCCAAGGTGCCGGTCGTGTTGTTCGATCTTCCCGCAAAGGAAGGCCCGAAGAACGGCATCGTGTTGCGTGCCATCGAGAACCTGAAAAAGCTCAACCCCGCGCCGCTCGGCAACAAAGACGACGCCGCATTGATCCAGGTCGCGAACTACGAAGACGATCTCGAAGTGCTGAAGGGTTGCGACCTGATCATCGAAGCCATCGCCGAACGCATGGACTGGAAGCATGACTTGTACAAGAAGGTCGCGCCGCACATCGGGCAGAACGCCATCTTTGCTTCCAATACGTCCGGCCTGTCGATCACGGCCTTGTCGGAAGGCTTCGAGGCCGATTTGAAGGCGCGCTTCTGCGGCGTGCATTTCTTCAATCCGCCGCGCTACATGCATCTGGTCGAGTTGATCCCTACTGCCTCCACGCGGCCGGACATCCTGGACCAGCTCGAAGGCTTCCTGACCACGACGCTCGGCAAGGGCGTGGTGCGGGCCAAGGACACGCCCAACTTCATCGCCAACCGTGTCGGCATCTTCGGCATGCTGGCGACCATCCATGAAGCGGAAAAATTCGGCCTGTCCTACGACGTGGTCGACGACCTGACCGGCGCCAAGCTGGGCCGCGCCAAGTCCGGCACCTTCCGCACCGCCGACGTGGTCGGGTTGGACACCATGGGCCACGTCATCAAGACCATGCAGGACAACCTGCAGGGCGATCCCTTCGCCGCCATCTTCAAGACCCCGGAAGTGCTGAGCAAGCTGGTCGGCGCCGGTGCGCTCGGCCAGAAGAGCAAGGCCGGTTTCTACAAGAAAGTGGGCAAAGACATCCTGCGCTTCGATGCGGCCAAGGGCGATTACGTACCGAGCGGCAAGAAGGCCGATGACTTGGTCGGCCGCATCCTGAAGGAAAAAGATCCGGTCAAGCGCATGAAGGCGCTGCGCGAATCGAGCAATCCGCAGGCGCAGTTCCTGTGGGCGATCTTCCGCGATGCCTTCCATTACATTGCCGTGCACCTGGAGTCGATCGCCGACAATGCGCGCGACGTGGACTTCGCCATGCGCTGGGGCTTCGGATGGAAGAGCGGCCCCTTCGAGAACTGGCAAGCCGCCGGCTGGCAGCAGGTCGCCGGCTGGATACAGGAAGACATTGCTGCCGGCAAAGCGCTGTGCGACGTGCCCCTGCCGGACTGGGTGACGCAGGGTCCGGTTGCCGAGAGTGGCGGCGTGCATACCGCCCAAGGGTCGTGGTCGCCACAGAAAAAGACCTGGGTACCGCGTCCCGAACTGCCGGTGTATCAGCGTCAGGCTTTCCGTGCCACGTTGCTGGGCGAAGGCAAGGCCGATGGCCGCAGCGCCGGCACTACCGTGTTCGAAGACGATTCGGTGCGCCTGTGGCATCAGAATGACGATGTGCTGATCCTCTCGCTCAAGACCAAGCTGGGCGTGATCGGCCAGGGCGTCATCAATGGCCTGGCCAAGGCGATCGCCGAAGCGGAACAGAATTACAAGGGCTTGGTGCTGTGGAATGCGGACGTTGCCGAAGGCGGGGCATTCTCCGCCGGTGCCGACCTGCAATCCATGCTGCCGGTCTTCATGTCCGGCGGCGTCAAGGCGATCGAGCCGGAAGTCGCCAAGCTGCAGCAGGCTCACCAGAACCTCAAGTATGCCAACGTGCCGGTGGTGGCCGCCGTGGGTGGCCTAGCTCTGGGCGGCGGCTGCGAGCTGATGATGCATGCGGCCAAGCGTGTCGCCTTGCTCGAGTCCTACATCGGCCTGGTGGAAGTCGGCGTCGGCCTGATCCCGGCAGGCGGCGGCCTGAAGGAAATCGCGCAGCGCGCGGCGGCGGATGCCAAGGGCAACGACATCCTGCAATTCCTGAAGAACTATTACATGAACGCGGCCACCGCCAATGTTTCCAAGTCGGCGCTGGAAGCGAAGAAGATGGGTTACCTCGCGGCGGACGACGTCATCGTCTTCAATCCCTACGAGCTGCTACACGTGGCCAAGAGCCAAGCGCGGGCGATGTACGAGGCCGGCTACCGTCCGCCGCTCCAGGCGCAGATCCCGGTGGTCGGCCGCTACGGCATGGCGACCATCATGGCGCAACTGGTCAACATGCGCGCCGGCGGTTTCATCTCGGCGCACGATTACAAGCTGGGTTCGATGATCGCCGAGATCGTCTCCGGCGGCGAGATCGAGCAGGGCAGCCTGGTCAGCGAGCAATGGCTGCTGGACCTGGAGCGCCGCGCCTTCATGGAATTGCTGAACAATCCGAAGACGCAGGAACGCATCATGGGCATGATGCAGACCGGCAAGCCGGTGCGCAATTGAGGACGCGTCCATGAACCTGCTGGAGCAAGGCAAGGGAGTCCTGGCGTCGCAGCCTTTCAGCGACCTGATCGGTGCGGTCCTGACTCGCTTCGATCGCGAGGGCACTGAGCTGCGCGTGCCGGTCCGGCAGGCACTGAAGCAGCAGCATGGCTTCGTGCACGGCGGCGTGCTCAGTTACGTCGCCGACAATGCGCTGACCTATGCCGGCGGTGCGGCGCTGGGCTTCAATGTCGTCACTTCGGAATACAAGATCAATTACCTGCGGCCGGC
This sequence comes from Pseudomonadota bacterium, assembly GCA_023391395.1. GTDB lineage: Bacteria > Pseudomonadota > Gammaproteobacteria > Burkholderiales > Burkholderiaceae_D > Noviherbaspirillum. The sequence continues at coordinate 3,720 of JAEWBA010000129.1, read as the reverse complement.
GATCGGCGAGGAAATCATCGCCCGCGCCAGCGCGATCCACGCCGGCAAGACGCAAGCCGTGTGCCGCTGCGAAGTGTTTGTGGTCAACGAGGGAAAAGAGACCCTGTGCGCAATCGCGCAGGGAACGATTGCACGGCTGGCCGGCGGACCGGCGGCCGAATGAACAGGAGAATCTCGAAATGAGCAAGCAACTGCAAGATGCCTACATCGTCGCCGCTACCCGCACCCCGATCGGCAAGGCGCCGCGCGGCATGTTCAAGAACGTGCGCCCGGACGACCTGCTGGTGCGTGCGATCCAGTCGGCGGTATCGCAAGTGCCGAACCTCGACCCGAATCTCATCGAGGATGCCATCGTCGGCTGCTCCTTCCCGGAAGCGGAGCAGGGCCTGAACATGGCACGCATGGCGGTGCTGCTGGCCGGCCTGCCGAAATCGGTGGGCGGCGTGACGGTCAACCGCTACTGCGCCTCCGGCCTGACGGCAGTGGCAATGGCGGCGGACCGCATCCGCGTCGGCGAGGCCGATGTGATGATTGCGGCCGGCGCCGAGTCGATGTCGATGGTGCCGATGATGGGCCATCATCCCTCGATGAACATGGGCATCTTCAAGGATGACAACATCGGCATGGCTTACGGCATGGGTTTGACCGCCGAGAAGGTGGCGCAGCAGTGGAAGGTTTCGCGCGAGGCGCAGGACCAGTTCTCGCTGGAGTCGCACCGCAAGGCGATCGCCGCCCAGGAGGCAGGCGAATTCAAGGATGAAGCCACGCCGGTGGAAATCGTCGAGCGTTTCCCCAACCTGGAATCCGGCCAGATCGACATCAAGACGCGTACCGTGGACCGCGACGAAGGCGCGCGCGCCGACACCAATCTGGAAGCGCTGGCCAAGCTGAAGCCGGTATTCGCCGCCAAGGGTTCGGTCACGGCCGGCAACAGTTCGCAGACTTCGGATGGTGCGGGTGCGCTGATCCTGGTCAGCGAAAAAATCCTCAAGCAATTCAACCTGACGCCGCTGGCGCGCTTTGCTTCCTTCGCGGTGCGCGGCGTGCCGCCGGAAATCATGGGCATCGGCCCCAAGGAAGCGATTCCTGCCGCATTGCGCGCTGCCGGCATCACGCAAGACCAGATCGACTGGTACGAACTGAACGAGGCATTCGCAGCGCAATCGCTGGCGGTGATCCAGGACCTCGGTCTCGATCCGGCCAAGGTCAATCCCATGGGCGGCGCGATTGCGCTCGGCCATCCGCTGGGCGCCACCGGCGCCATCCGCTCCGCCACCGTGGTGCATGCCCTGCGGCGCCGCAACCTGAAGTACGGCATGGTGACCATGTGCGTAGGCACGGGCATGGGCGCGGCTGGCATCTTCGAGCGCCTGTAAAGCTACATAGAGCGGACATTGGCGGGCAGCATGGAACCCATTCGCTTCCTCGCCAGCGACGGCTTCGCCCTCGCGGGCACGCGCTTCATGCCGGCGCAGGCGCCGCGGGCGATCGTCGTCTTGGCCGGGGCAATGGGGGTGCGGCAGGATTTTTACCATCCCTTCGCCGGCTATCTCGCGCAGCAAGGCTTTGCGGTGCTTACTTTCGACTACCGCGGCATGGGCGCCTCGGTGCCGGAGAAATTCAGGCATTCGCTGCGCGGCTTCGAGGCCGATCTGCTCGACTGGGCCCAGCGTGACTACCATGCGGCCTTGTGCGCCGCGCGTTCCTGGCATGACAGCGCACCGCTCCTGCTGGTCGGGCATTCATTGGGCGGGCAATTGCCGGGCCTGCTGCCGGCTCCGGAACTTGTCGACGGCATTCTGACCGTTGCCGCAGGCAACGGCTACTGGCGTCACAATGCGGCGCGGATCCGCTATCTGGTCTGGATCCTGTGGTACCTGGCGGTGCCGCTCGCTACCCGCTTGTACGGCTATTTCCCCGGCAAGCGCATGCGCATGGTCGGAGACCTGCCCAAGGGCGTCGTGCGACAGTGGGCTCAGTGGTGCACCAATCCGCACTACGTGGTGGATCACGCTGGCCATCCGATCCGGGACGGCTTCGAGCGCTTCCGTGTCCCGCTTCTGAGCCTGCATTTCACCGATGACGAACTGATGAGCCGGCGCAGCATCGATAATTTGCACGACTGCTACCGCAACGCCTCGGTGGAGCGGCGCGTCATCCGGCCACAGGACGTCAATGCCGGACGCATCGGTCATTTCGGATTCTTTCGCACGCAATTTCGCGAGACGCTCTGGCAGCAGGCATCGGCCTGGCTGGAGCAGCGCACAGAGGGGGGCAGGCAGGCGCTCGCTCGGAAGAGCGCATGAGATATTAACGGCAACAGCGACAATACGGAGACTTCATGGATATCCTCACCAGCAAGGCCGATGGCATCTTCACCATCGAATTCAATCGCCCGGAAAAGAAGAACGCCATCACCCAGGCGATGTACCAGATGATGGGCGACGCCATCGCCGCAGCGGAGCGTGATCCCGAGATTCGCGCCATCCTGATCCAGGGCAAGCCGGAAATCTTCACGGCCGGCAATGCGCTGGAAGATTTCCAGGTCGATGCCGCTCCCGATCTGGAAACGCGTCCCGCCACCCACTTCATGCGCCAGTTGAGCGGCGCCACCAAGCCCGTGATCGCGGCAGTGGCCGGCGCAGCCATCGGCATTGGTACGACGATGCTGGTGCATTGCGATATCGTGTACGCGGCGGACAACGCCAAGTTTTCCTTGCCCTTCGCGCCGCTCGGACTGTGCCCGGAATTCGGCTCCAGCTATTTGCTGCCGAAGATCGTCGGCAATCAGCGGGCCGCCGAAATGCTATTGCTGGGCGAGGGCTTTTCGGCCGAGGAAGCCTACGAGATGGGCTTCGTGAGCCGCGTGGTTCCGGCGATGGAATTGCACGAGTTTGCGCGCATGCAGGCCGCCAAGCTGGTTGCCCTGCCGGCGTCTTCGCTGCGCGTGACCAAGCGCCTGCTGAAGAGCGGCCAGGCCAAAGCGGTACAGGAGCGTATCGCTGAAGAGAACCGGCAGTTTGCAGCCATGCTGGCCTCCCCCGAAGCCACGGAAGCCTTCGCCGCCTTTTTCGAAAAGCGCCGGCCGGACTTCAAGAAGTTCGCATAAGGCTTGGCTCGGCCGGCCCCAGACCGGTGGCCGGCGTAATCCCGCCGAGGGAACTACAATGCAGACATGCCTTGCAGGGCTCCTTGCGAGCCTTTCCATCGGCGGAGACAGTCATGAAAATCCGATCTCTTCCTTTCCTCTTTGCCATCCTGGCACTCCTGACGGCCGGCCCCGGCTGCGCGGTGGAGCAGCGCCTCGATCTGCTGGGGCAGGCGGCAGCGCCGGCGGCGGCCGCGCGCACCATCGTCATCACGCCTTCCACCCGCCACGTCAACGTCGAAGGCGGGGAAATCGTCAGGTTTGTGGTTGGCGACAAGGACTTCGCCTGGCATTTCAACGGTCCGCTGGCAGTATCGGCCTTCGACCTGAACCGGGTGACGCCGCCCGGCATGCTCGACCATCGCGTCACGGCCTATATTTCGCCCAACCTGGATTACGTCGGCGGTGCCGCCATGCCGGGGTTCTGAAGATTCCGACCGATAGGTCGGCGAGCGCTGCGCTACAATGGCGCCTGATGCAAGCCAGACAGCCGCCGGCCATCGTCAGATGGCGGGAGGAAGGTCCGGACTCCACAGAGCAGGGTGACGGCTAACGGCCGTCCGCCGAAAGCC
>JAEWBA010000414.1 GCA_023391395.1 Pseudomonadota bacterium | reverse complement strand
TCCCAACGTTGCCTACACGGATCCGGAAGTGGCATGGGTCGGGATCACCGAAGAGGAAGCCAAGGCCAAGGGTATCAAGCTGGAGAAGGGATTGTTCCCCTGGTCGGCGTCCGGACGGGCCACGGCCAACGGCCGCGACGAAGGCTTTACCAAGCTGCTCTTCGATGCGGAAACGCATCGCATCGTGGGCGGCGGCATTGTCGGCACCCACGCCGGCGACTTGATCAGCGAAATTGCCCTTGCCATCGAGATGGGTGCCGATGCGGTCGATATCGGCAGAACCATCCATCCTCACCCGACCCTGGGCGAGTCGATCGGCATGGCTGCCGAGGTATTCGAAGGCGTGTGCACGGACTTGCCGCCGGCGCGCAAGAAGTGAAGTCGTGAGGCGGTTCGCTGCGGCTCAAAAGTGCGCGGCTGCCTTCGATTTCTTCAAGAAACGTTTCCAACGCGGGACAAGCCGGGCGAGTTCGTTCTCCAGCATGGCTGCTAGGCGGCCGCGCGCATAGCCGGCGGCGCCTGCCTCGGCCCTGGAACCCGATTGCTGAATCTCCAGCAGCAAGGCATCCGCCACCGCCATATCGTTGAGCCGTCCCAGCGTATCCTGCAGCCGGGATAGCGCATCGATGTAAGTGCGCAGGCGCTTGCCGCCATACAGGGACTGAAAGAATTCGGCGGCGTAGCGCGCCTTCTTGGCGGCAATGCGCAGGCGGTGCCGTTGCGACGCCTCGGCATGGGCAAGTCGTCGGCCGCGCTTGCTCAACACGGCGTGGCGTTGAGTGAGCACCTGCCTGGCAAACCTGCGCAGCGGTTTTTCCAGCTTTCTTTCCTGTTTTGGATTTAAAGCTGGACGCCAGCCGGTATCGGCCAGCCAGGCGCTGAGGCCGATAGCCAGCCGTGCATATCGCGGCGAACCAAGGGCGGCTCGGGCGCGTTCCCGGCCGGCTTCTGCTCTGGACTGCATTGCCGCACGCAGCGGCTCCATGTCCGTTTCTGCGCTTAGCCCCATGCTGGGGAGAGTGGATTCCAACAGCACCTCCCAATCGCGGGCGCCCGCCAACTCTTCGCTCAGCCACGCGATTTCGGCCGGAAGCTGCGGCGGCAAGGGAATCAGATCGCCAAACAGGCCGAGCGCCGAGCGCAGGCGGCGCAGTCCGACCCGCATCTGGTGGATGCCCTCCGGGACATTGCCGGCAAACACGGCGGCCTCGTTGCCTTGTACCTGGGCCAGGCAATTCGTCGCAATGCGACGGAATCCCGTTTCCACGTTCGCGCAGCGGGGCAGGTACAGCTTCTGGGCACGCACAACAGTGGGCGTCTGCGGCGCATGGAGAGCGTAGCCGTGCTGCGCCTTGCTGGCGTGGCTGATGCACAGCGGAACGGCATCCATCAATTCCAGCGCGAGCTCGAGCAGGCATGCAGGCGAGCCGGCCTTTAATTCCAGCTCGATTTCGCTGAGCGGGAGCCGCCTGTCGCCGTGCGTAATCTGGCCGCGATCCAGGGCCAGCTCGATTTCATCTCCGGAGTCGAGGCGCAGCAGCCAGACAGTGCGCTTGAAATCGACGCTGAAGACGCATTGCAAACGCTCTTCCAAGTCCGGCGGGGCGAGCAACTGCGCCCAATCGCTGTGCGCGTCCAGCATTTGCCGGAGGGTGGCGAAATCCGGCTGCGGCCCGTTGAGCGGCGATTCCCATTCATGCCGGCGGTGCAATCCGCCCGCTACCTCGCCCCCGCCTTTCAGCGTCTGCATCCAGCTGCCGCCGGCCTTGCGCACGCGCAGGCCGGCGCCTTGCTTCCAGAACTGCAGATCGAAGGTATCGAAGTAGCGGTCGGAGAGCTTGTATTCCTGCGCCGACCCGGTCGCATGCCGGCGCAGAAGAGGATGGGCGCGCAGGGCCCGGACCTTATCGGGCGCGATCGCAAGCTTCAGTTCGATTTCCATGACCTAGTCCGAGCCGCGTTGCTGCGCATGCTCATATCCTGTACCTCCAAGTCCGAAGTGTTTCCGCAATTCGGATAAATATTAACTTCATTGCCATCTCCGGAAGGGCCTTGTCGATGAAACTGTTGACCTGGAATATTCAATGGGGACGAGGTGCCGATGGCCGCGTCGACTTGGATCGGATTGCCGCCGAAATCGCGCGGCTGGGCGAAATGGATGTGATTTGCCTGCAGGAAGTCGCCTGCGGCTATCCGGAACTGCCCGGCAATGACGACAGTGACCAGTTCGCGGCGATCGCTGCGCGCTTTCCGAAATACCAAGCGATCTCTGGATTTGCTGTCGATGCATACAGGCCGGGCGGCAGGCGCCGCTTCGGCAACATGCTGTTGTCGCGCCTGCCAGTGTGGCAGGCCTATCGGCATCTGTTGCCCTGGCCCTCCGATCCGGAGGTGCAAAGCATGCAGAGGGTGGCGGTGGAAGCCAATCTCGGCGCGCCGTTCGGACCCTTGCGCGTGACCACTACCCATCTTGAGTACTATTCGGCGATCCAGCGCGAGGCCCAGATCGAGCGCTTGCGCGAGCTGCATCGCGAGGCGGTCGCGCATGCCCACCACCCCGGCAAGGGAAAGAAGGGGGACGGGCCTTTCGCCGCCCCGCAACGCGCGGCGCTAGCGATCCTGGCGGGAGATTGCAATTTCCGCCCCGACGCACCCGAGCATGCGCGGCTCCTGCACGACATCGATGGAGTCACGCCACCGTACCGCGATGCCTGGGATGCCTTGCATCCCGGTCAGGCGCATGCACCCACGGTAGGCTTGCATGACAAGACGCAGTGGCCGGGCGAGCCCTTCACATTCGATTTTTTCTTCGTCAGCGACGATCTGCTGCCGCGCGTGCGCAGCATGCATGTGGACCCGGTCAGCGCGGCGTCGGACCACCAGCCGCTGGTGCTCGAACTGGCCTGAGGCCGCGCGCCGGTGGCCTCAATGGCCGAGTTTCTTCAGCACATCGGAAAGCATCGCGACCATCTGGTCGATTTCTTCCTTGGTGACATTCAAGGCCGGCATGAAGCGCAACAGGTCGGGGCGGGGCGAATTCAGCAGCAAGCCTTCGGGACTCAAGTCGCGCGCGGTTTCGACGATTTGCGCGCCGATGTTCTTGCCCAGCTTCAGAGCCCGCAGCAAGCCTTCGCCGCGGTCGCCGTCCAGGCCGTGTTGCGCGCTCAATTCGTTCAGCCGCTCCGCGAGATAAGTGCCCTTGTCCTTCACCGATTGCAGGAAACCGGGCTGGGTCAACTCCTTCAGCACAGCCGCGCCAACCGCCGTCATCAGCGGATTGCCGTTGTAGGTACCGCCTTGTTCGCCCGGCTCAAACACCGCGAATTCTTCGCGGCAGAGCAGGGCGGCCAAGGGCACGCCGCCGCCGATGCCCTTGCCGAGGGTCATGATGTCGGGGATCACGTCGGACAACTGGTAGGCGAACAATTCGCCGGTACGACCCATGCCGGCCTGCACTTCATCGACGATCAGGAGCAGACCGCGCTGCTTGGTGAGCGCGCGCAAGCCCTGCATGAATTCGCGGCTGGCCGGGATGACGCCGCTTTCGCCCTGTACAGGCTCGAGCATGACCGCAACCGTCTTGTCGGTAATGAGTTGCTCGACGCTGGCCAAGTCATTCAGCTCGGCCTTGGCAAAGCCTGCTACCTGCGGAGCGAACAGCGTGTCCCAGCCGGCCTTGCCGCTGGCCGACATGGTCGCCAGGGTGCGGCCATGGAAGCTGTGGTTGAAGGTGATGATTTCGAAGCGGTTTTCGCCAGCGGCATTCTTGTGGAGCTTGCCCCATTTGCGGGCCAGCTTGATCGCGCCTTCATTGGCTTC